>DMJA01000250.1 GCA_003451935.1 Verrucomicrobiota bacterium
GCACCGAATCGCAGATGCGCCCCGATTGAAGGACTCAGGGGAGTTCTGCCGCCCCCCCCGGCGCCCATTCGCGCTTGATTGCCCACTTGGATTGTGTCCCTAATGGATTTTGAAGCGCCGATTCGTCGGGGCGGCAACTCAACATGGAACCCTTCCCGAAATCATGGCGGACCTCCCCCGGGGGCCGGCTTTTCCTGGCCATCGCCCGGGAGGAGACCGGACTATCCCTGGGCGATGGCGAGGCGCCGGAGAAAGCCTGGCAACTGGCCGAATTCCACGGCATGGCTCCGCTGGTGGCCGGCTATATCCTCGGCCATCCCGGGGCGGGTTGGCCGGCGGCCATCCGCGACGAAGCAAAAAAAACGCAGGATTTCGCCTTGTTCCGGAATATCCAGCTGTTGGCCCTGCTTGGCGAAATCCAGCAGGCGCTGGAAGGCGCGGGCATTCCTTGGATTTCCTTGAAGGGGCCCGTGTTCACCGAGCAATATACCGGAGGGCTTCGTTTGCGGGCCAGTTCCGATCTGGATGTGCTGGTGCGCCCCGGCGACGCGGAGAAGGCGGACCGCGTGTTCCGCAGCCTGCAAATCACCAGCGCCCACCCCGTCCGTCCCTGCGCGAGCTGGCTGGGCGTGCGGAAACATGAGCATCCGTACCAATCGAAATCGCCCCGCTATCTGGTCGAGTTGCATTGGAACCTGACGGGGGGCTGCTATGACGTGGTCGATCTGGAAACCGCCTTTTCCAGGTCGCGGAGGACGCGGCTGGAAAGCGGAATCTTTCCGGTTCTCTCCCGGGAAGATGCGTTGCTCTTTGCGGCGATGCATGCGTTTGGACATCGCTGGGACCGACTGTACCATGTCAAGATGATGGACTGGCTCCTCCGCGGCGAGCCCGGAACCCCGGCCGGCGCCGGAGTGGAAGGGCTGGATTGGAATTATGTGCTGGCTG
Source organism: Verrucomicrobiota bacterium (assembly GCA_003451935.1). GTDB lineage: Bacteria > Verrucomicrobiota > Kiritimatiellia > CAIQIC01 > Lenti-01 > Lenti-01. The sequence goes on from DMJA01000250.1 coordinate 949, forward strand.
CCGCGGCACAAGCCGACAAAACCCGCATCCTGTTGCTGGGGCTGGCGCTGGTTCACGACTACATGGACGTGGCACTGCCCGCGCGCATCATCGACCTCATCCGCGCCGATCCGGTTCTTCCACGGTTGCAGGAACAGGTCGACGAAAACTTCTGCGGGACGGGTCCGGCATCCTCCTCGCGGCGGACGTTCCTCTTCAAGTGGCGCGCCTTGGAAACCGCACGGGACCGGACGGCGCTGATCCCCCGCGCCTTGGTCACGCGCCTGATCTGGCGACAGGCGTAGGGCGAAACCGGGCCGGGCACGTTGCCCTTCTGCTCCCCCATCCGTGTTATTTTTCCACCAGCCGCAGCGTGGCCGGCACCAACTTGATTTCGCGGAGAACAACGGGAAGCTGCCCCGCATAGTCGAATTCAAAGCAGATGGGATCGGCATCCAGCGGGATGGCGCGGAAGGTGATGTGGTCGCTTGCCGCATCCAGGTTCCTCTCGGCCAGAAGCTTGTCGCCCGGAAGGGTCAGTATCCGGAAAAATCCAAGCGACCTGGCCGGCCGCACATCCGAGCCCGCGGCATAGGACACCGTGAGGTCATAGACGCCGGGCGGGAAAGGAAGATTGGGTCCGTACAGGACCCGGCGGGCGGGCACGGTTTCGGGATCGAAGACTACGCTATCGTTTCCGGGCGAGGAGTGCCCCGCGTGGAAGAGCAGCGCCGGCGCGATGCGGATGGCTCCATCCGGGCCGGGCGCGGGAAGTTCGCCGGCCATGAGCAGGGCGTATTCGAGCACGACCGGGCCGGAGTGGGCGTTGATCCATGTTCCGGTGAAATTCGGAAGCTCGGCCTGGAGCCAGCCGGGCAGCCCGGGGACGGGATGGGTCAGCTGGGCGCTTCCCTCCGGACCGGGCGGGAGCAACAGCGGTTGCGCGGAACCGGGTCCCAGGCGCAAGAGAAAACGAAGATCGGGCGCGGGACCTGTCGGGGTGACCCACTCGATCGGAGCGCTCTGCGCGTTGACGATTTCCAGGGGCGGATTCCAGCTCCATTGGCGTGCAGCGGCATAAAGCCCCCCCTCCCAGTTGGCGTGCGGCGCATGTTCGACCGGATGCTTGGGCAGGATGCGGAAAGCGAGATTCTGCCCGTCGTCGGCGATCAACGCCAGGCGGGGATGGCCGACCAGTGCGCGAAGGGTGGCCGCCGCCGGGAAGGGCGACACTTTCTCTGGAAATACGTTGGCATGGAAAAGCAGGTGGCGCACGCCAAGTTCCAGCAGGCCGTCGAGTTGCTCGTCGGTGGCATGGCCTTGGTTGAGCGACACGTATTTCTTGAATACTTTTTCATAGTATGCGGCGGGAGCGGCCGGCGAGTAGCCATTGACGAGGCGGACGCGCGAGAGCATGACCGCGTATTCGTAGAGGCTGTTCCAATGGGCATCGCCCGGCCACAGGGGTAGCGCCAGGGCATGGGCGGGATGGCCGTCATTGGCTTTGTCATCGGAGGCCACCGCCTCATAGGCGGCGTTCCGGCTGGGCAAGGTGCAAAAGCCCGGGGTGGTCTGCGCCAGATTCCCGGACAGCGTCCAGAGGGAAAGCAGAAGGG
>DMJA01000159.1 GCA_003451935.1 Verrucomicrobiota bacterium
CCTCTCATGCGCGTCGGCAACCTCGATCAGAAGCGCGATTTCACCGATGTCCGCGATGTCGTCCGCGCCTATGCCCTCCTGCTCGAAAAAGGCCAGGCGGGCCACGCCTACAACATCGCCTCCGGCCAGATGATCCCGGTCCGCGAAGTCCTCGACACCCTCTGCGACATTGCGCGCATCCGGCCGCGCATCGAAGTGGACCCCACTCTGTTCCGGCCCAATGAAAACCGCCCCGCCTACGACATGTCCCGCATCCGCGCCCATGCCGGCTGGCAACCGAAAATCCCCCTTCGCCAGACCCTCGAAACCCTGTACGCCGCCACGCTCGCCCGCCACCGCGCCGGAGCCTGACCCATGGCCAGCCGTTCCCGCTGGGCCCCGCTCCTTCGTTTGTTCCTCGGCCTCGCGCTGATCACCCTTCTTGTCCGCTCCATCGGCGCGGAAAATGTCCGCGCCGCCCTGGCGCCCCTCCGCGCACATCCCGCCTGGATCGCCGTCGCCCTCGTGTTCACGTTCGCCGCCCTCCTCGCCGGCGCCGTCCGTTGGCATTCCATCCTGCGCACCATGGATCTGCCCAGCACGTTTCCGTGCACGTTCCGCGGATTCTTCATCGGCCAATTCTTCAATGCCTTCCTGTTCGGCGCCTGCGGCGGCGATCTCGCCCGGATCGTCATCGCGGTCCATGACCACCCCGAAAAACGCGCCGAAGCGGCCACCTCCGTCTTCCTCGACCGCGCCATCGGCCTCGTTCTCACGCTCCTCTTCGGCTGCGCGATGATCTTGACTCGCCTGCGCCAATTCGCCTCCCACGGGGAAGCCCGCTTCTCGCTCGTCCTGATGGCCCTGTTCCTTTTTGCCACCCTCGCCGTCCTCGCTTTGTTCTTCACCCACAACCTCTTCGAGCGCATTCCGTGGTTGAAACGCTTCGAACACCATGGCCGCATCGGCCCCTTGCTCCGCCGCGCCTACGACGCCTTGTTCCTCTTCCGGCAAAACGCACGCCATCTGCTTTGGCCCGCGTTCCTCTCCGTTGCCAACCTGCTCCTGCTCGCCGCCGCCACCGCCGCCCTTGCCCGCGCCTTGGAAATCTCCATAGCCTTCGCCGACTTGCTCGTCGTTTTCCCCGTCATCACCGTCCTCGCCGCCATTCCGCTCACCCCCGGAGGCCTCGGCGTCCGTGAAACCCTCTATATCCAGCTCCTGCATCCCCTCGGCATCCTCCCCGGCCCGGCGCTGATGCTCTCTCTTCTCGGCTATTTCGCCGCCACCCTCTGGTCCCTCTTCGGCGGCCTCCTGTTCCTCTTCCGTCCCCGCCCAGCCAAACCCTGACCTCCGGGCCGTTCCCGGCGCTTGACCCGGACGGCCTGCTCCCGCCATAGTGCGCGCATGGCCCGGTCCTCCCGAGAACGATGGGAAATCTATATCCTGGCGGTCGTTTCCGACCGCCTGCGCGGGTTCGGGCCGAACGCTCTGCGCTTCGTCCTCAAGCTGCTCTCGCGCCTCTACAGCTTCATCATGAATATGCGGCTCGCCCTGTTCGAACACCGCATCCTCCGCTCCAAAACGCTGGGCTGCCAGGTCATCAGCATCGGCAATCTCACCGTCGGCGGCACCGGCAAGACCCCCGTGGTGGAGATTTTCGCCCGCGCCCTGCAGAAAAACGGACGCAAGGTCGCCATTCTCAGCCGCGGCTACAAGAAGGCCGAAACGCCCCTCTCCGAAAAACTCCTGAACTGGATCACCTTCAAAACCCCGGCGCAAGAGCCCCCCCGCATCGTCTCCGACGGCCAAAAGCTCCTGCTCGACTCCGCCATGGGCGGCGACGAACCCTACATGCTGGCCTCCAACCTCCCCAACGTCTGCGTCCTCGTGGACAAGGACCGCGTCAAGTCCGGCCGCTACGCCATCCAGAAGCTGGGCTGCGACACCCTCATCCTCGACGACGGCTTCCAATATCTGCGCCTCCAGCACCGCGTGGACATCGTGCTGGTGGACCGCACCAATCCCTTCGACAACGGCTTCGTCCTCCCCCGCGGCCTCCTGCGCGAATCCGTCCGCCACCTCAGCCGAGCCACCTTCATCTTCATCACCAAATCCCCCGGCGATGGCTCTCCCGAGCTGCGCGAGCAGATCCGCGCCCTCAACGACAAGGCGGAAATCGCCGAATGCCGCCACACCCCCCGCCATTTCCAGGACCTCTTCACGGGTGAACAAAAACCCCTGGACTTTTTCCGCGGGAAAAAAATCGCCGCCCTTTCCGGCATCGCCGCCCCCCGCGGCTTCGAGGAATCCATCGAGCGTCTCGGCGGGGAACTGGCCCATCGCAAGCGCTTCGCCGACCACCACCGCTACACCCAGCAGGAAATCCTCGACGTGATCAACGCCGCACGCGACCGCGGCGCCGAGGCCATCGTCACCACCGAGAAGGACGCCGTCCGCCTTCCGTGGATCGAGCGCCGCGACGTCCCCATCTATTTCCTGCGCGTCGAAATCGAGCTGCTCAGCGGCGCCGAAGACTTCAACGCCCTCATCTCCCGCATCTGCTTCAAGTAAACCGCCCGCTCTTCAAGCCCCCCTTGGCCTTGTTGCGCCCAAAGACCCCCATGGCCTTGCGCCATG
>DMJA01000019.1 GCA_003451935.1 Verrucomicrobiota bacterium
GATCGGAGAGGCCCCAATAATACCCAGTCCCGGCGGCCCGGCGGCCGGGGAAGTCTTCTCCCCCCGCCAAGGGGCGGGCGTCCAGATAGGTCCAGCCCACTTCAACCAGATGCCGGCAATTCCAGTCCGTCCAAAGCCGGCTGCCATCCGGCACCTGCCGGCGCGTGATCCGGACGAAATTCTTCACCTCCGCGCGGGAGATCCGTTGGCCCCACACGGGCAGGTGTTGGGTCGCCTGCAGATTCAGCCCCAGCAGGAGCGCGAGCCCCCCGCCCAGGATCCATGCACGAAACTTCGGGCCGGTGCGGCGGGCCGCTTCTTCGACGGCGAACGCCACCCCCGCGGCCGCGACGACCGCCAGCAAAAGATAGCTGTCCAGCACGTAGCGCTGATGCACCATGAACACGGCGTAAAACGCCGCCAAGCCCAAGGCGGGCAGGCACCACAAGATCAACCAACGCCCTTGGCGGCGCTGGATCCAGATGCCAAGGGCGAACAAAATCAAACCGGACCCGCCGGCGGCGGCACCCATCAGCCGGAAATATTCCTGCAACCGATCGACATAGACGGTACCGTCCAGTTGCGCCAGGAACATCCACCAGGATTTCACCTGTTGGTTTCCGCCCCAACCGGACGCCAGCGCATACACAAGTCCCGCCGCCAGCAAAAGCGCCACGGGCGCCAAGAGGCCCGCCATTCCCCGCCACCGCTGGTTCTTCCACGCGGGCGACAGGGCAACCCAGGCCAGCATGCCGGGCAGCGCAATCAAGGTCGTCTCCCGGATCAGCGCGCCCGCCAGCAGGACGCAGGTGGCCAGACCGGGCACAAACGCTCCGCTCCGCTGGGCCGGATGGGCCGCTTCGAGCAGGACAAAAGCCCAGACCATGCAGAAAAACTGCGGCGCCCCGCGGAAGGCGTAGAGGAGGAAATGGGCATACAAGCCCTCTCCGTTCCACACAAGCCAGAGCAAGGCCCACGCCAGAAGCAACCCGCCCCACGGGCTCAATCCCCGCTTCCGGGCAAGCAGCAGAAGCCCGGCCAGTGCCCCCCACATGAAAACGAACCCGACCCACGACACGGCAAACGGACCCAAAAGCTTGATCACCATCGCCAAAACAATCGGCCATCCCGGAATGATGAAGCCCGCCACCGAACCCAACGCCTCGAGCGACATTCCCCTTTCGAGAAGGCCCATCGCCAGGCGCGTGTAGGTGAATGGATCCTGCCCGGTTGAATACGTCAGGATTTTCAGCTGGGTTGCCAGCAGTTCCGCCCCGGCCCCCAACAAGGCCCCCCACCAGCCCCAAGCCGGCCTCCAACGGATTCCGCTCACGTCGCGCGCTTTCCTTCGGCCCCCCGCTCCTCCACGTTGCGCAACCGCTCTTCCGCCAAGGCCAGCTCGCGGGCGATCTGCGCCAGCTTGTGCTGCGTCAGGCTCAACGCCACCGAAAAATGGAACAGCATCAGCAGGATGAACGCAAAAATCACCACCAGCACCGCCACCCCGTAGCTGATCCCGGTAACGGCCTCCACCGCATGCGCGAGATCCGGGAACAACGCCCCGGCCAGAAGGAAGAGTCCCGTCGCCAGCCACAGGAAGCCGTACCGCTCCTGCATGCGGGATATGCGGATCGCCTCCAGGGTCACCGTCAGCACGCTGAAACTCAGCAGCGCGACGATCAGCCGGATGCGCAACTCGAGGGAATCGGGTCCCAGCACCTCGATGAACGTCGGCCGGAACCCGGCATAGACCATCGCGGCGCCGATGGCCGCCCAGAACAGCGCCTTGAACCGCCGGGTCTTGTGCTGGAAAAACGAATAGCTGCTGGCGGCCAACACCAGTGCGCCGGCCCCCGCCGAAACCAGTTGGGGAATCGTCATGGCGCGGCCTCCATGTTGCGGCGGTCGAACCGGGGATCCACCGCGCGGCAACGATCCACGAACAGCGCGATGCAGACCTTGACCATGTAGAAGATCGTGCCCCAGCGGCGGATCGAAGACTGGCCCGCCTGCCGCTCCCGGAATTTCGCCGCCACCTCCGCGAAGCGATACCCCTGCCGGCTCAGCAGAGCCAGCGATTCCGGTTCCGGATAGTCCGCCGGATACTGGTGCGCGAAATACAACATGACCGCGCGGTTCACCATCTGGAACCCCGACGTGGGGTCCGTGATCTTCTGCCGGCACGCGTAGCTCAGGAACGCGGCCAGGCCCGCGATGCCGATCTGCCGGGCCATCGTACTGGTGTAGCCACCCTCGGCCAGAAAGCGCGATCCCGCCACCATGTCCACGTCGCCCTGCGCCATCCGGTCGATCAGCGCCCCGCATTCGGACGGCGGGTGCTGCCCGTCGCCATCCAGGCGGATCGCATAAGCGTAGCCCTGTTCACAGGCGTACCGGAATCCGGCCTGCATCGCCCCCCCCACCCCGAGGTTGCACGGCAGATTCAAGTGCGCGCATCCGGCCGTCTTCAACTTTTGCGCCGTGCCGTCGGTCGAGCAATCGTTGATGAAACAAACCGGGACCCCCGGCAGATGCGCCCCCACCTCCTTCAACAACGGCAAGAGGTTCGCCTCCTCGTTGAAGACGGGAATCAGCACGATTGTGTTGGGAAGCGCGGTTATCATAAAACACCCAAGACAGACTGCTAAATCACGCTGGCCCCGTCAAGCATGGCGGGCCGCAGCTATTGCCAATACATTCCAAAGCTTGTCCGCACTGGAATCCCACGTGAACCCTTCGGCGCGTTTCTTCGCCTGTTCCACCAGTTGCGCGCGTTGTCCCTGCGGCAGGGCAATCGCCGTGCGCAACGCCGCGGCAAAGGACGCCTCGTCGCGCCCATCCGCATAGCACACCGCCTCGCCGCCAATTTCGGGAAGCGACGCCTCGCGCGTCGTCAGCACCGGCGCGCCGGCAACCATGGCTTCCAGCACCGGCAAACCAAAACCTTCATAGAGCGACGGGAACACAAACCAATCCGCGCCCTGATAGAGCGCAATCAGTTCGGGGCGGGAAAGGTCAGGAAACCGGATCACGCGGCCGGGCGGAGAATCCCTCAACGCCGCCAACACCTCCGGTTCGCCGTACCGCGCTTTGCCGACCAACACCAACCGATGCGGGATGTCCGCCGTGATTCGGCTGAACGCGCGAACCAGCAGCGCCACGTTCTTGTGCGGATAGGTGTGCGCCACGCACAGCAAATACGGTGCGCCACGCACCTCCGCCGGCGGCGGCCCGGCCGGAACACCGAAGTCCGCATCCGTCGCCAGCAGCGTGACGGCGATTTTTTCCGGAGAAATGCCGATGAACCGCACCACCTCCGACTTGGAGAATTCCGAGATGGCCACTACTGCATCGCTCCGGCGCGCGGCCAACGGATACAGCACGTCCATCGTGCGCGCCGCCAGCCACGACACATCCTCCGGGAACCGCTTGTACTGCATGTCGAGGAGGGACACCACCTGCGGACAGGCGCAAAACGCCGGGGCGGTGTAGCCCGGCGACCACAGCACATCCACCCGCGATATTTTCACCCACTTCGGCAGTTGAATCTGCTCGGCCAGGATGCGTGCAAACCGGTTGGTGGCGGCCACGCCCGATTCCACCATTTCCGCCCGCGGGAATTCCGCGCGCAACGGGCCGGCGTTCTCCCGGTTGGCGAACAGCACCAATTCCGGCGCGTCTTTCCGGCACGCCAGCGCGCGCAACGTCTCCAGCAAATAGGTCTCCGAGCCCCCCACCTCCCCGGGCAGATAGAACAACGCATTGACGCCCAGCCGCATGCCTTAATTCCACAAAATGGTTATTGCTGGAGCCTGCTTGATCATTGCATAGTCCTTATACCATGCGTGCGCACGTTCGCCATTCCCATTTCTTGCTTTATGCGTCAAGGCATGAGAGTTTCCCCCACGCCATATAGCAACAAAACCGGAAGAAACATGCAGAGCGGCGGACGAATCGAATTTGCAAACACGTTGCGGGGATTTGCGG
>DMJA01000123.1 GCA_003451935.1 Verrucomicrobiota bacterium
GCGACATGCTGCTCGAACTGCTCCAGGGCGAGACGAATGCGCCGATCGCGGCGTTGAGCGGCTACAGCCTTTCCATCCGTTCGCCCGAGGTCGAGGAGGTCGTGCGCGAAGACCGGCTGGCGTTCGACGAAATCCTGGAAACCCGCTTCGAGCGCGTGGAATCGGTGCCCGGCTTCGGGCAGGCGGGCACCACGCTGGAACTCTGGCGCCTGAAGAAGGAGATGCCGGCCTGGACGCCGCCCGCGGAGATGGCGGAGGAATGAAGCTCTCCATCGTCGTTCCGGCGTACAACGAAGAGGGCCGCATTGGCCGGATGCTCGACGCCTACCTGTCCTATTTCACCCCGCGCTTCGGCGCCGACTTCGAAATCATCGTTTCGGTGAACGGCTCGACCGACCGCACCGAGGCCATGGTGGTTGCGCTCCAGGCGGCCCATCCCCAGCTGCGCGTGACGGTGGATCCGCGCCCCATCGGCAAGGGCGGGGCCATCATGGCGGGGGGNNGGGCCACGCCGCCCGCCGCATTCGACGATTTGGTGAAGAATATCGGAGGGGCCGGCCTGATCATCGCCTCGCGGTGGCTGCCGGAATCGGTCGTGCGGCCCCGCCAGCCGTGGTCGCGCCGCGCGGCCTCGCGCATCTTCAATCTCCTCGTCCGCGGTTTGTTCGGGCTGCGCGTCACCGACACGCAATGCGGGGCCAAGCTGATGACCGCGGAGGCGTGGCGCGCCATCGTGCCGCACATCGGCCTGACCAAGTGGGCATTCGACGTGGACATGCTTTTCAAGACCCGCCGCGCCGGATATCCGATTGTAGAGATCCCAACGACCTGGAGCGACATTGGCGGTTCGAAAGTAAGGATCGTCCGCGCGTCGGTCCAGATGCTGCTGGCGCTGGGCCGGCTGCGCTTGATTTATTCGCCGCTGCGGTGGGTGGTCACGCTCTACGACCGCGGGTTGGGGCGGGTGATCGATTTGGATGCGATTTCCGGATGACGCCGTCACGCCCATGGAAGGACGAGTCGGGGCTGGTGCGCCACGGGTCGCTGCTCATGGCCGGCACGTTGATCGGCGCGGTGTGCAATGCGGGGTTCCACATGGTGGTGGGGCGGGAGGCGGTGCTGTCGAATGCCGAATATGGCTCGCTGGTGGCCATGCTGGGCATTATCCTGGCCGCCAGCACGCCGATGCTGGCGGTGCAGAACACGCTGGCCCACTTCATCTCGGACCTGGACCGGACGGGGCGGCGGGCGGAGATCGCGCCGTTTTTCGGGCACTGGGCGCGACTGTTCGCCGCGATTTCCGCGGCGATCGTCGTGGCGGCCTGGATGTTCCGCGCGCCCCTGGCGGCGGTTTGGAATGTGACGCCGGCGTTGATCGTGGCGACCTTCGCGGTGCTGGCCGCCAGCCTGTGGATGAGCCTGTTCTACGGCCTGTTGCAAGGCCTGCAGTCGTTCGCCTGGCTGGCGTGGGCTCCGCAGGCGTGGGGCGCGACGCGCCTGGTTCTGGGCGGGGCGTTCACGATCTGGATTTCCGCGACCGCCGCGGCGGCCGTCGCCGCGCAGGGGCTGGGCGTGCTGGCGGTGCTGGTCCTGTGCCTGTGGGCGATGCAGGGGCTGCGCCTGCCGCGCGGGCCCGCGGCGCGCCGTCCCCGCGGCACCTATCGCTACCTCGGTTCGTCGCTCGTCTGCCTGGCCGGCTATGCGATGCTGATGAATCTCGACGCCGCGTGGGCGAAGCATTACTTCGATCCCGAGACCGCCGGGTTGTTCGCCAAGGCGGCGACCATTGCGCGGACCGCCGTTTTCCTGCCGGCGCCCATCGCCATCGCGCTGTTCCCCAAGGTCACCTCGGCCGGGGAATTGACGGAGGAAAGCTGGCGGCTGCTGGGGCGAGCCCTGGCGTTCGCGGTCGTGTTCATCGTGGCGGTGTCCGGCGTCTGCCTCGTGTTTCCCCACGTGCCGTGGACCATTCTCTACGGCCGCTGGTCCGCCGAGGCGGCGGCTTCCTCGGCGCTTCTCACGCGCGCGATGGTGCTGGCGATGTGCCCGCTGGCGCTGGCCTATCTGCTGTTCAGCTTCGAGATGGCCCAGCGGCGGTTTGCCTGGTGCCTGGGGCTTGTGCCCTGCGCGCTGGCCTATGTGGGGGGCGTCGTGGCCTTCCACGAGCGGCCGATCCAGATCGCGGCCGCGCTGGGCGCGGCGAATACGTTGGCCTTGGCGCTGCTGGTCAGCGGGGTGTGGGTCCAGCGCCGCCGCCGGAGTCGCGCGTAGAATCGGTGGATTCCCGCAGGAAGGGGGCGAGCGGCGCGGCCGGAGTGGCGCCGGAAGCGGGGGCGGCCTCCGCGGCGGCGGATTCGATCACGCTCAAAAAATAGGGTTCCAGGGCCTGGCGGGGATGGTCGAGGGCGGGGGCGGTCCCGAGGGTGGCGCGCGCGGCGTCGAGGACCTTTTGCAAGGTGAGCGGATCGGCCGGCGTGGGGAACGTCAGCGTGGTCTTATCCTTCTGGGTGAGGAGGGCCTCGAGCGTGCCGTGGGCGAGGATGCGCCCGTTGAACAGGATGGCGACCTGCTGGCAGACGTCCTCGACATCGGCGAGCAGGTGCGAGGTCAGCAGCACGGTTTTGCCGCGCGCGGCGAGGGCGAGAAGGAGGTCCTTGACCTGGCGCGTGCCCTGCGGATCGAGTCCGGCGGTCGGTTCATCGAGGATGACGAGGTCGGGGTCGTTGAGGAGGGCCTGCGCGAGGCCGATGCGCCGGGCCATGCCCTTGGAGAATTCGCCGACGGGGCGGTTGCGCGCGTGCGCGAGGCCGGTCATGTCGAGGAGCTGGCCGATGCGGTCGCGGGCGGTGGCGGGCGGCAGGTGGAAGAGGCGGGCGTAGAACGACAGGGTCTCGAGGGGGGTGAGGTGCGGGTAGAGGTAGGATTCCTCGGGGAGGTAGCCGATGCGGCTTTTGACGGCGGTGGAGCGGGGCGAGGCCCCCAGGACTTCCAGTCCGCCGGCGGTGGGGAACAGCAGGCCGAGGATCATCTTGAGGGTGGTGGATTTGCCGGAGCCGTTGGGGCCGAG
>DMJA01000050.1 GCA_003451935.1 Verrucomicrobiota bacterium
GTCCACGATCAGGCGCAGCTTGCGCTCCAATCCCGGCAGGGCCACATCCGCGCGGACGCGCACCTTGAAATCGGCGGCCCCTTCGCTGCTGCGTCCGCCGACCCGCGCAATCGTCCGCAGGTTGAAGGTGGACAATTCCGCGTCGTAGGGTGCGTCCTCCGCCAGCCACTTCGTGTCCACCCAGCGCACCGCGTTGTCCATCCGGCGATACAACTGCTGGTGGGTTCTGTCCAGCCACCGGGTGAACGGGTTTTGGCGCCGGACGGAGGTCGAGTCCTGGCCTTGCTGGACAAAGAGCGATTGCATCTGCAGCGTCTGCACTTCCAGCAAATCCTGCTTCTGCCGTTCCGCCCGGTTCGTCTGATCCCCGCCACTTCCATCTGCCGCCGGGGCCACGTCCCCGGTCTTCTCCGCCGGCGGCGGAGTCGTGGCGTTGGTCAAGCTGGCGCAACACTGGTTGGTGGGATCATCGGCGTTCGCCCCCGCGGGCATGGCCATCCAGAGCAGCCCGGCCAACCCGCACCCCATTCCGATCCGGCGCCGCCCATTCTGAAAGAATCCTTTCAGTCCTTCCGACATCCGCCTGCCTCCTGCAAGGGACCACCCTTTCATCACAACACAAAAGGCATCCTAACACCTCCTGCGCCGAGAGCAAACCTCTTGGACGCCCCAGCGGTCGGTCCTTTATCTGAACGCCGGGGCGCAAGTTGAAAAATCGGGCCGATCTCAGCCTGCGGCTTTGCGCGCGACGGCTTTGGCCTTGTCCACCATTTCCCGGGCAGCGTCCTTAACTTTCCGTACGCCCTTTTCGGCGTCTTTCCGGACCTGGCCCGCAGCCTGACACCGCTGGCCCTTGGCACGCAGCTTGTCGTTGCCGACCAGCGCGCCCGCCGCTTCCTCGATGCGACCCTTCGCGATTTTTGCCGAACTATTCATGATTTCTATTCCTTTATGTATTTCGGGCGGATCGCCCGCCCTTGGTTTCTATGCCGAATTTTTACGGTGTATACTCGACCATGGTCATGACCGTGTTCGCAAGCCCGACCGCGCCCGCAATGCGCAACGGAAGGTGGGCGGGGCCGCGGTCCATCCAAATGGAGTATTGGGAGGGAACGCTGCGCAGGAGGAGGGACTGGTAGGTCTTGCCGGCCGCCTTGAACTTCATGTTCTTCACGCCCGCCATCGTGATGTCCAGGGCCGGAAGGGCCACCTCGAACCGTTCCTCCCGGTCAAACCCGCCGTGGATGCGGTACCGGTATATGATTCCGTAAATGTTGTCGATCGGCCCGGTCTTCTCGAGGACTTGGACGGTGGTTCCGCCTTTGGCCACCTTGGTGATCGTTACCGTCCCGGCAGCCTGGTCGTACTCTTCCGTGACCTTTGCTTTTTTACCGAAGATGTTCAGGTCGCGGTCGACAAATTTCGGCCGAAACGTCTTGCCATCGACAAAAATGCGTTCCTCGTCGAAAAAATTGAATCCCTTGGCCGTGAATACGATCAGGGTGTATTTCTTGCCGTCTCGCTTGGTCTCGCCCTTGAATTCCAAGGTGGCCTCGCCCACCTTGATCCCCACCTTCTTGATGGCATAGTGGATCACTTCGCCCTTGGCGAAAGGCGCCGCAACCGGCGCTGCGAACGCGGCGAACGACACGGCCAAAAACATCGCACAAAAGGTCTTGATCGTTGTCATATTCCCTGGCGTTTATTTGCCCAGCTGCTTCGCGACCTTGTCGGCAACCTTCTTGGCACCCTGCTTCACATGGCCGAGCGCCTGATTCATCTGCCCCTTTGTGCGCAGCTTGCCGTTGCCGGCCAGCGCGCCGGCCGCTTCCTCGATCCGCCCCTTCGCTATCCTGGTTGAACCCTTCATTGGATCCGCTCCTGTTCTTTCATGCGCCTCGCCTTCCGGCGGGTGCGGCCGCCGCACCCGCCGAACGCGAGTTTCGACCCTATTTGACGACGACTTCCTCGACCGTCATTTCATTCTTCACGCTTGTCACGCCGTGGATGTCGGCCACGAGCTTGCCGGCCAAGGCCTTTTCCGCCTCGCTCTGGGCCACGCCGGTCAGGGTGACCTCGCCATCGCGCGACGCGACCTTGGTCTGGATGGCGCTGGTCGACCGATGGGTCAACAGGGCCGTCTTGACCTGGGCGGCGATGGACATGTCGTCCAGCTTTTCGCCCATCGTGCGCTCCGCGGGAACCGGCGATTCCACCACCGTCATCTCGTTCTTCACCGAGGTCACGCCCTCGATGTCGGCGGCGTATTCGCCCGTCAGGGTCTTCTGGGCTTCGCTGGCCGCTTCGCCTTTCAGCGTCACGACGCCCTCTTCCGCCTCGACCGAGGTCTTGCCGGCATTGACGTTCTGGTGGAACATCAGGGCGAGCTTCACCTTGCGGACGATCCAGCCATCCGCGTTTTCGGCGGCCAGCTCGGAGGTCGTCACCAGTTGGTTGTCCACGCGAACGACGCCGGGCAGGTTGGCCACCGTATCCTCGGCCAAGGCCTTGTGGGATTCTTCGGCCACGGTTCCCGTCAGCGTGACGACGCCGTCCTTGGCATCGGCTTGAATGGAGTCGTCCTGCAGAAACACCTTGTAAACATAGGTCTGCTTGAACGCGGGACCGATACCGTCATCGACCTCCGATGCCTGCGCGGACGCGCCGCCGGCGAACACAACGGCGGCGGCCAAAGCCAGCGCCCAACGACTCGAATATTTCCGTTTCATTTGATTCCTTTTGGTTGGCGAGAGAATTCCCGCTTCGGTGGAGACGCTACGCGAAGGGCGCGCGGGGCGCGATTAGGTGAAACCCGGATAGGGTAACACCTCATAGAGAATGGCCGGCCGGCCAGCTAAGGTGGCGGCGTGAAAAGGAAATCCTCCCCCATGAAAACCAAAATGCAGATTCTCTTGAGCCTGGTCCTGGCGGCAGGCGCGACGTGGATTCCGCCCGTGCAGGCCGCGGGGCCGGCGCCGATCGATCTGGGCTCCTGCGCCCATTTCACAATCCTGGCCGGATCCGCGATCACTCAACCCACCGCCGGGGGCGTCATCAACGGAGATATCGGGCTCAGTCCAGCCTCCGGAGCATCCATCGGCATACCCCCGGAGCAGGTGAACGGAACGATCTATGCGGTCGATGCCACGGGCACCCAGGCTCCGAATGTCGTGATCGATCCCGCCCTGTTGACGGCCGCCAAGGGCGATTTGACCATTGCGTATAACGACGCCGCCGGACGGACGCCCGTGCCCACGGGCGATTTCCTGAATCCCAATGGCGGGAATATCGGCGGACTGAACCTCGTGCCCGGCCTATATAAATTCACAGGCACGGCCTTGATCACGGGATCGGACGTCACGCTTACGGGAGGGCCGGATGATGTCTGGATCTTCCAGATCGCCGCCGATCTCCAAGTGGGCAGCGGCGTTGCGGTCATCCTGGCGGGCGGTGCCCAGGCGCGGAACATTTTCTGGCAAGTGGGAACTTCCGCGACTCTGGACACGGGTTCCTCCTTCAAGGGAACGATTCTGGCGGACCAATCCATCACCATGAACACCACCAGCACGGTAGAAGGCCGGGCCCTGGCGTTCACGGGCCAAGTGGCCTTCAGCGGCGATGGCGGCAGCCTGCCGCAACCGGCCGTCCCCCGATTCACCGCCATCACCCATCTGCCCCCCCACTCCGCATCCGTCGTCCTCGACACCACGCCGCATTTTCAACTGACGCTGCAAGCCAGTCCCGCGATGGCGCCCACGAACTGGACGACCATCGCCGAGGCGACTCCGGTGTCCACCCCCTGGTCGTTCACCAACGACACCGTCACGTCCGGCGTGACCACGCGCTTCTACCGCGCATTCCTTACCCAGCCCTGACCCCCTCGCCGGACCCGGCGGCCGGTCCGGACGACATCAGCCAATCCTTGAGGGCGGTGAGATCCCTTCCCTCCTGCGCGACCGCCTGCATATCCTTGTCGCGCCGCAGCCACCGCCAGGCGTCGCGCCCATAGGTCCGCAGCAAATCGCGGAGGCGCACGGCGTAGTAAAAATTCATTTTCCAGGAGTCGGCGGGAACGGGATACAGCCGCGCCATGGACTCCCGGGGAAGGAAAAGCCCTTTCCAAAACAACTTCACCTTGTCCCGGAGGCGGGTGGCCCCCCAGAATTGGGCCACAGCCGGCCACATCGACAACGGCTGGCCCGTTCGCACCTTCCGCGCAAAAACCTGATCCTTGGCCAACGCAACATACCGCTCGTCGAAATCGCCCGGCCGAAGCTCTTCCAAAAATCCGCCGGGCACCCTCGCGCCCACCAGCTCTTGGGCGAGTTTCAGCGTGAGATAAACGGATTTTCCAATGCCCCATTCCTGAATGAGCCGCCGCACCAGGCCCCAATCCATGTCCGCCTCGTGATGCCGCAGAATCTCTCGGATGTCGCAAAAGAGCCGGAGCCCGGGCTCGAATCCATGCGTGCACCCGGCATGCAGGCAGAGATGCAGCAGCAGATCTTCCGGGCAGAACACCAAAGTTTCCACTCCCGCGAGGACTGCCGGACGCGCGCGGTTCCATTGTCCCTCGGTATCGATGGGAAAGGGAAACTGGGGCGGCAGGATACGCCAATGGATTTCCACGCACAGGTCCCGCCTTGGCATTTCATAGACGAATTCGTTGTTGTCGGGGCCAACGATCCGGTTCGGGATGGTCGGGCGGCACCCCATCCCCAGCAGCAGGGCGTCCACTTTCTCCAAGTCGTCTTTCCTCACCAGGAGATCCAGATCGCCCAAGTACCGAAGGGCGCGATGGGCATAGACCTGTTCAGCCAGATAGGCCCCCTTGAGCGCGATCGCCGGGACTCCGTTGTCGCGCAAGAGCTGCAGAATCTTGCCAAGATGTCCGTACAACCTCAGGTTCCGGGCGGCATTGTCGAGATGGCCTTGCCGCAACTTGCCAACAATGTCCGGGGGGGTGGGCAAATCCGGATGGACGGTCCGGAGATGATGGTAAAGATAGGGCGTGATCCTGTGCCGGTCCGACTGCTGAACCAATTCCTCCCAATCCGCTTCCGACAGAGGTGTCATTCCGCCGCCCCCGGCAGGGCCCGGACTCGCCCGCAGGCCATTCAGGAGCCATTCATCGATTTGGGCGTGATTCATAGTTCCGACGCCTTCACCGGTAATGCTGGGCCTGCATTTCGAACAACCGGGCATAGGTTCCACCTGCCCGAACCAGCTCCTCGTGGCTGCCGCCTTCGATGACTTTTCCATGCTGAAGCACAAAAATGCGGTCGGCCATCCGGACGGTGGAAAAGCGGTGGCTGATGAGGATGGCGGTCCGACCGGCCACCAGTTGGCGGAAATTCTGGAAGACCTCATATTCCGCCCGGGCATCCATGGAGCTGGTCGGTTCGTCGAGCACAATCATCTGCGCATCGCGCATGAAGGCGCGGGCCAAAGCGACTTTCTGCCACTCGCCAATGCTCAACTCTTCCCCGGCCTCGAACCACTTTCCCAGAATCGTGTCATAGCCGCGGGGCAACGCCCGGATGACCCCGTCCGCCCCCGAGCGACTCGCAGCGGCGATGACGCGTTCGTCATCCGGCGGAAGGTTGATATTTCCAAGCCAGATATTCTCCCGAGC
>DMJA01000013.1 GCA_003451935.1 Verrucomicrobiota bacterium
CCGGGTTGTTCTTGGTGCGGCGGCACAAAATGCGCATCACGCGTTCAATTTCATCGGAGCGGCCGATCACGGGATCCAACGCGCCCTTCTGCGCCAGCGCGGTCAAGTCGCGCCCGAAGGTGGACAGCGCGGGGGTCTTCGAATCCTTCGCCCCCCGCCCCGGCCCGGGCTCCAGCTCCGGCCCGTTCGGCTCGCTTCCCGGCTCTTCTTTCGGACTCCCCGGCTCATAGTTTGGATCCAGCTCTTTCATCACGGCNNACGCCACCCCTTCGCCTTCGCGAAGCAAGCCCAGCAGGATGTGCTCCGTGCCCACGAACTCCACGTTCATGGAACGCGCCTCGGTGCCCGCCAGCGCCAGCACCTTCTTGACCCGCGGCGTATAGGGCACGTTGCCCACCGTCTTCATGTCCGAACCGACGCCGACCGCTTTCTCGACTTCCATGCGAACCGTTTCCAAATCCAGCCCCAGCCGGCGCAGAACCGTCACCGCCACGCCCTGCCCCAAGGCGATCAGCCCCAGCAGCAGGTGCTCCGTCCCGATATATCCGTGGTTGAACCGGTCGGCCTCCTGCCGCGCCAGTTGCAGCACTTGCTGCGCCCGTGGGGTGAAATTGTTCATTCCGCGTCCTTCTGTTGACTTCGCTTCGCCGACCGGCGTCCCAGTTCGCCCCGCAACCGGCCGGCCCGTTCCAAATCCCGCTCTTCGCCGCCCAGGCTCCGCCCGATGGCCGTTTGCAGATGCGCCGGCTGCACGTCCAGCAGCAGGCGGTCCACCTGCGGCATCGCGATCTTGTTCACCAGTCCCAGCGCAATGCCCAGCCGCAACTCCGAGAGCCGCTCCAGCGCCTCCTGCGCGGTCATCAGGCGCGCCGAGGTCAGGATACCCGCGGCGCGGGCCACCAAATCCTCCACGAACAGCCGCCGTTCGCGCTTCAGCCTCTCCCGCGCATTCCGTTCGTGGCCGGCGATCTCCTTCACGATCTCCTCCAGGTCCGCGACGATGCGATCCTCCGGCATGCCCAGCGTCAACTGGTTCGACACCTGGAACATGTGCCCCAGCGCCGCCGTGCCCTCGCCCCAGCGCCCGCGCACCGTCAGGCCGATTTTGCCCAGGCCGCTGGCGATCGGTTCCATCTCGTTTTGCAGGACCAGGCCCGGCAGATGCATCAGGACGCTCGCGCGCATACCCGTCCCCACGTTCGTCGGGCAACTCGTCAAATATCCCAGCGACGGGGAAAAGGCGTAATCCAGCTTCTGCTCCAGCAAGTCGTCCAGGGCGTTTGCGGCCGCCCAGGCCTCCCGCAGCGCCAGCCCCGGGCGGAGCACTTGGATGCGCAGATGGTCCTCCTCATTGATCATGATCGCCCGCGTATGGGCGGGGTCCATGCAAATAGCCGACTCCGGGCGCCCCTCCAGCAGGTGGCGACTGATCAGGTGGTCCTCGAACAACTGCTGGCGGTGCAGCGGCGCGCAATCCGACAGCGTTTCCTGGACCGGCAGTTCGGCGCGCGCCGCCTCCATCACGCGGCGGCGCACCTCGGCCCGGACCTCGGGCGAAGCCTTGTCGGGAAACGGAATGCCACGCAGATTCCGCGCCAAGCGGATCCGGCTGCTCAGCGTGATTCCCAGCGCCTCCTGATAGGCGACCTCCGCGGGATCCCGGACGCTCATGGCGGCCCGCCTTCCGGCGGCAGCGCCTTGATCTGGTCGCGCAGCTTCGCGGCCAACTCGTAGTTCTCCCCCGCAACGGCCTTGTCGAGCTCCCGGCGCAGGCGCGCCAGTTCCACGGAATTCCGCAGCCGGTCCGAAGAACGGTGCGGCACCTTGCCCAGATGCTGGTCGGCGTGCTGCAGGGAAACCACCACCGGAACCATCCCCGCCGCAAACACCTCGTAGCAGCGGTCGCAGCCCAGCCGCCCCCGCTTCAGGATCTCCGCCCGCGTCATGCCGCAGGACGGACAGGCCGGGGATCCGGCCGGGGCGCGCGGCGCTTCCAGATTCTCCTTCAAGTGCCCCAATTGCTCCTTCAGGTTTTCCATCATGCCGCTCAGGTCCACCGGATCGGCATGCACATCGATCCCCTTTTGCGCGGCGCAATCCTCGCACAGGTGGTACTTGGCGGTCTTGCCGTCCACCACCTGGGTCAGGTGGACGGTCGCTTCCTTCTGATGGCAGTTCTCGCACAACATTGGCGAAGCAACGTACCACCCTCCCGCCCCCTTTTCCAGCCTCAAAACCGCCCAAGATTTTTGTGGCATTCCCGGATTCCCGCCCTACAATTCCCCCATGAACTGGAAGGAAATCGCATCCGCCCTCGCGCTGCCGCTGAAGGCCTGCTTCGACCTGACCGTGTCGGAGCGGCGCTTCCTGCTGGGGCTGCTGCTGCTCTTCTGCCTGGGCCTCGGCGCGCGCGCGCTGCACCAGCGCTCCGGCCGCCCCGGCCCCTACACCCCGCCCCCGGAGCAACCCGCGCCATGAACGACCCCGACTGCATCTTCTGCAAAATCGTCGCCGGCCAGATCCCGTCCATCAAGCTCTACGAGGACGCCGACGTCCTTGCCTTCATGGATATCGGCCCTGTCGTCAAGGGCCACGCCCTCGTGATTCCCAAGGCCCACTACAATCCCCTCGCGCAGACCCCCGACGACGTGCTGGCCAAGGTCATCGCCGTCGTCCGCCGCATCGCCCAGGCCCAGCAGGAGGGCCTCGGCGCCGACGGCGTCAACGTGCACCAGGCCAACGGCGCCGTCGCCGGGCAGGTCGTCCCGCACCTGCACTTCCACGTCGTGCCCCGCTTCAAGCACGACGGCCACCATTGGAACTGGACCCCCCATCCCTACGCCGACCTGTCCGAGGCCTCCGCCCTGGCCGACCGCATCCAGGCCGCCCTGAAAGCCTGACCCCATGGAAATCCCGCCCTTTGCCGAAGCCGTCGCCCGCCTCTGCGCCCGCGACCGCCGCTACCCCCCGGAGGCCTACCTCTTCCTCCACGAAGGCCTCATGCAAACCCTCAAGCAGGTGCAGGAAAAGGAAAAGAAGCCCCGCCAGATTTCCGGCGCGGAACTGGCCGACGGACTTCGCCGCCACGCCCTCGAACAGTACGGCCCGCTGACCATGACCGTCCTCGGCCGCTGGGGCATCCGCGCCACGCGCGACTTCGGCGAAATCGTCTTCCTCCTTCTCGACGCCGGGCTCCTCGGCAAGACCGAAGAAGACAAGATCGAAGACTTCGACAATCTCTTCGACTTCGACGCCGCCTTCCGCGCCCCTTTCCGCCCCAAGCCCCGCCGCCGCGCCCGGAAAATCCCCGTCCCCAAGGCCTGACCCCTATTCCCGGGAAGCCGCCGGCCATCGGTTTTCCACACAATGGAAAAATGTTTCGCGGTTTTTCCACACAATGGAAAAAAAGTTTCCATAGCGTGGAAAACTTTCGCGGCCCATTGACCCGGCGCCCCCCCCCGCGCTATTCTCCGCACCATGAAGGCGGAAAAAACGCGCCCCAAGCAGCCGGTTCGCAGGCCAACCGCGCCGCCGGCGGCATGGCTGCAAGAATCGCACGACCGGCTGCAGGCCATCCTCGATGCGCTGTTCGACTTCCTCTTCGTGGTGGACCGCGCGGGCCGCATCCACGACTTCCACTCCCCGCGCCCGGAGCTGCTCTACACAACGCCGGACCAGTTCATCGGAAAAAAGGTGGACGAGGTGCTGCCCCCGGAGGCGGCGGGAGTCATTTGCAAGGCGATCGCGGCCGCCGCGAAGCAGGGCCGCGCCCAGGGCTTCGCCTATTCGCTCCCTTATCCCGATGGCCTGCGC
>DMJA01000025.1 GCA_003451935.1 Verrucomicrobiota bacterium
CGTCCCGAACCCATCCGACACCGTGGCGGGCCCGAACGCGTTGCTTGAAACCGTCTCGAACCGCACGATGGCCGCGCTGTTGGCCACGAACGTCACCCCCGGTGGCAGCAGGTCGGTCAGTTGCACGCCCGTCAAGGTCACCGAGCCCGTGTTCACGAGGGTGACGTAATAGTCGTTGGTCGCGCCGGGATCCCAGTTGCCGGAGATCGAACTCGTCTTGAAGAGATCCAGCCCGGCATCGTCCGGCACGATGTTCGTCGCGATGTCATAGCCCGAATACGCGATCGTGACGAAGTCGAAGTTGATCCGGTCGTTTTTGTCGAAATTGGGTCCCGCCTGGATCCGCACGGCCAGGTTGGTGCCAAGGAAGGCCATGAGGTCGGCGCTGACATTGGTATAGGCGGCATCGGCGCCCACCCGGCTGTCGATCGTGAACACCAGATTCGATTGCGTGGCGAACTGGTTGGTCGAGACGCGGATCGTCATCGAATCCGTCGCATCCCAGTTCTCCCGGCGATACGAAAAGCTCAACGTCGCGTTCGTGTAGGTCCGGCCGGGCGCCATCGGCAGCGCGAGGCTGCGCGTCACATGGTCGTTGTCCGCATTGGCGTTTTCGAACACCAGCGCGTTGGTGCCGCCCGCCACCCGCACCAGCTCGGTGCCGCTGGCCGCGTTCGCGTCGTCGCCCACCTCCATCCAGGCGCCCAGCCAGTTGGTCGTGCCGTCGTTGTTGGTGTAGGCCACCGTCCCGAACCCATCCGACACCGTCGCCGAAAAATAGTTGGTTGTGATCTCCACCGCCCCCCGGGCAACCTCCGGCGACGCGAGAAACATTGCCACCGGCAAAAAGAACGCAAGCATGGAGGCCGCCACCGGGTGGCTCCCGTTTCGGAATTTGCTTTTTGCGTTCATGGGGGTTTAACCGAAGAAGAGAAGTTTTCAGCATTGTCAAATTTTTGACAGAACTCTTCTAATCTTCGGGTTAAACATACACCTAACCCATTCGGCTGGTTTTAGTTTCTTCCAGACTGCCCCCCTGGACCTCCCAAAGTGCCTTTTAAGCTTCCGAAAGGCATTTCGGTAGCGGTTCCCCGGGCGCCATGGAGCGAAATAGGCGCCCCCAAGAGCCCCCTCCCCGCCCTTCCCCTAAAAGGTTCAGCCCTGCAAAAATTCGCGCAGGGCCTTCATCGCGACTTCCCCCAGCGGCAACTGGAAACCGCTGTCGCGGAAGGTCGCGAGATGGCCGCCACTGTCCGGATCTTCGAAGGCGCGCTCGATTTCCTGGATGTTCACGATGGTGGAGCGGTCCAGCGCCTTGAAGAGCTTGCCCGGCAGGATCTTTCGCCATTCGCGGAGCGGACGGTTGTGCAGCAGCTCCTTCCCGTCCCGCACATGCACGCGCGTATAGATCCGGTCGCCGACGATGGCCTGGATCTGCCCGACGGGCACCACATGGATGCCATCCGCCACCTTGAACATCTGCACATCCGCCGGATCCAACTGGACCGCCGCTTCGCGCCGGGCGGAAGCCTCCCGCGCGGACAGCCGCGCCAGGGCCCGCGCCAGCGTGTCCTCCATGACCGGCTTGAGCAGATAGTCCACCGCCTCGATTTCGAATCCTTGGATGGCATAGTGCGGGTGCGAGGTCGTGATGATCACCAAGGGCTGGTGCCTGGCCTGCTCCAGCACCTTGAAGCCTTTTTGCCGGCCGAGATGGATGTCCAGGAAGATCGCGTCGGGCTTTTCCTTGTCGATCAGCTTCACGGCGTCTTCCAGCGTGGCCGCCTCGCCCGCGATTTCGATGCTCTCGTGGTCTTCCAGCAAGGTCGCCAGGTTCAGCCGGTCGATTTCGTTGTCCTCAATGATCGCCACTCGCATGTTCCGCTCCGATCTCCGCCCGGGACCATTCCACCCGGAAGCAGGCGCCCCCCGCCGGGTTGTTGTGGGCCGTCACGCGGCCATCGAGGAGCCGCGCGTTGGTCTTCACCACGTAGAGCCCCAGCCCCACGCCGCGCTCCAGGTCCGCCACCGCCGACTCGCTTTGCTCGTACGCCCCGAACAGCACCTGCTGGTCCGCCGGGAGGCCCGGCCCCTCGTCCTGGACTTCCAGCGCGAAAAATCCGGGCCGCCGCTCAAACCGCACCTCCACGCCCTTGCCCGACGGCGTAAACTTCACCGCGTTGTGCACCAGGTTGATCAGGATCTGCGCCAGCCGCACCGGATCGGTGCGGAAGGCCTGCCCGGCCAGCGCCTCGTCGCGCCAGCGCAGCTCCACCTGCCGCATCCCCGCGATCGGTTCGAGGATGTCCCGCACCCCCCGGCTCCACTCGTCCAGCGCCACCTGGTGGAAATGGGCCCGGGCCTTCCCGGTCCGCGCCGACGACATCTCCAGCAGGTTGGTCATCATCAGGTTCAGGTAGCGCCCCCCGGAGCGGATCTGCTCCAGCATGCGCATGAAATCCTCCGGCAGCCCCCGCCGCTCGCCCAGCTTGCACATCGCCTGCGACAGCCCCACCAGCGCGCTCAGCGGCGTGCGGATCTCATGGCTCAT
>DMJA01000231.1 GCA_003451935.1 Verrucomicrobiota bacterium
TCCCTTGCATGTCGCGGAGGAACTTTATACGATGGCGATGGAGTCAATGCCATGAAAAACAAAGCCCTTCTTCTCCTGCCCTTGGCGTTTCTGCTGCTCGCCGGCTGCGGCCAAAAGGAAACCCCGCCCCCCGCACAGGCGCCCGAGACGCGCGCGGGAACGGCCACCGAGCCGCAATACGACGAAGCCCCCAATTTGAACGAAGAATCATCGCGCGAAGGGTAGCCCGCCTCTCCATCCTTCTCTGGATCGCCCTGGCCTGCAGCGTCCAGGCCCGGCCGCCCGGAATGGACCGCCCCGAAGAGGCGCAGGACATCGCCGCCGACCAAGTCGAGCACACGGGCCTGATCCCGGCGGATCTCGCTTGGCTCAACCATCCGGACTACCGGTGGAAGCACCTCCAGACCGAACATTTCGTCCTGCACCACGAGCAGAAGATCTTCGCGACCAAAGTCGCCCGGCTCGGCGAGCAGTTCTACGCGGCGATTTCCGCCGACCTGCCGAACCTTCAGGACCGGACTTCGCCGGCGCGTTCGCATATCTTCATCTTCCGGAATCCGCGCGACTGGAAGCAGATCGTGGCCGGCACGCCCACCTTGGACCCGTGGGCGGCCTCGTTCGTGCGCGGCAATGTGATGTACCTGCAGGAACTCGGCACGGGCACCGGCCAGAAAATGGAAATGCTGGCGCACGAAACGACCCACCTGGTGTTCAACCGCTTCCTGCCGGTCCGGCTGCCGCTGTGGCTGAACGAGGGCCTCGCCGAATACTATGGCGAATTCGCCTACAAGGATGCACGCGGCATGGGCCAGAGCAAGAAGGCGGCTTTCCGCCCCCTGCGGACGTGGACGCCCATGGCCGGCCTGCTGGCCGCCACTGTCTATCCCGTCGATCCGGTCGAGGTCAACCTGTTCTATACCACCGGAAAATATCTGGTCGGCTACCTCCTCCTCCGGCAGCCCCGGGAGAAGTGGGATGCCTTCTTTGCGCGCCTGCTGGCCGGCGACGCGGGCCTGCCCGCCCTGCTGGAAACCTATGGCTGGGCCGACGTGGAGGCGCTGGAAAAGNNCAACCGCCGGGACCGTGGGGTACAGTTCCGGCCCTATGAAAAAAGTAAAACTGTCCCATTTGTCCGCCATCGACCGGCGGCTGGTCCGCGAGGCCATCGCCGTGCGCGAAAAAGCCTACGCGCCGTTTTCCAGCTACAAGTGCGGGGCCGCGCTGCTGGACGTCAAAAACCGGATCCATGCGGGCTGCAACATCGAGACGGTCGATTTCACCCTGACCACGCATGCCGAGATGGACGCCATCAACGGCATGGTCAAATCCGGCGTGCTCCAGTTGAAAACCCTGGCGGTGGCGGTGCTGGCCGTGAACGGCTTCGCCTTCCCCTGCGGGCTCTGCCGGCAGAAGATCCGCGAGTTTTCCATCGGCGACCAGGCGAAGATCATCGCCATTGGCGTCGATGCCAAGGGGCGCATCCAGCAACTGGGCCTCACGACGATCGGGGAGCTCTATCCGCTGTCCTTCACGTCCGACTGCCTGGCCTGATCCGTGGCGGGGGCTCCGTCCAGCCCGGCCTTCCTGTTCGACCTCGACGGGGTCGTGGTCGATTCCAACGCGTTGCACGTCGAATCCTGGAAGGAGGTCGCGCGGCGCCGCGGCTTCGACTGTCCCGATCCGGAGCACATCGGCAAATGCGGGCTGCGCACCTTGGCGGTCATCCGCGACCTTCTCCGCTGGCCCGTATCCGAGGAGGAGGCCGCGCGCATCGGGTTTGAGAAGGAGGAAATCTACCGCGAATGGATCCGGCGGGACGGCATCCGCGCCATCCCGGGCATCCTGGAATTCCTTGGCGAGGCGCGGCGGATGGGCATCCCTTGCGCGGTGGGCTCTTCCGCGCCGCGCGAAAACGTGGATCTTTGCCTGCGCGCGCTGCGCGTGGACGGGATGTTCGCCGCCACCGTCTCCGGCGCGGACGTGGCGCGGGGCAAGCCAGCGCCCGATATTTTCCTGAAGGCGGCCACCGCCCTCGGCGAGCGCCCCGGGCACTGCCTGGTCTTTGAAGATGCGCCGGCCGGCATCGCCGCCGCGCACGCCGCCGGCATGCGGGCGATCGCCCTGCTGACCAGCCATGCCCGGGAGGAATTGGCGGAGGCCGACGGCTTCGCGCCGGATTTCACCGGTCTCTCCCCCCGGTCCGTGCAGGCCGCGTGGAAGCCGCTGGGCCGCTGATTCAGCGGAGCCGCTTCAGCATCTCCTTCAGCTCGCGCTTTTGCCCGGCGTCCAACTTGTCGGGCTGCAGGGCCAAGGCCTTGGCCAGGGTGAACGCCCGCGCGCGATCGCCCATTCCCTCGTAGCTCAGGGCCAGTTGCAGCAGCAGGGTTTCGCTGCGGCCCTGCTTCTTCATGGCTTCCTGGAAATCGTCCCGGGCCTCCTCGAACCGCCCCATCTTCAGATGAATGGCGCCGCGCGTACTGAAAAATGCCGCCACCCCGGGCTTCCGTTTCATCGCCTCGTCCACCAGTTGCAGCGCCGCCGGAAGGTCGCCGCCCCGTTCCATGAGGATATGCGCCAGATTGTTCAGCAACGCCGGATCGCGGCGGCGCTGGAGGCCTTTGCGGAACGCGGCTTCGGCCTTCTCCAGATCGCCCTTCCGGTAATGGGCCACCCCCTCGTTCTGATATTGCAGAAAGTGCCCGGGATCCCGCGCGAGCAGCGCCTGCAGGCTGGCGTCCAGGAGAGGCTTGTTGCGGCGCTCCTGCGCAAGGGTCGCCATCATCTCCCAGGCCTGCGTATTGCGGGAATCCAGCTGGATCGCCTTTTCCAGTTCGGCCTGGGCATCGGCCCATTGCTGGCGGGACAGGTGGACCGAAGCGAGCGCCAGGCGCAGGGGAAGGTTGGCGCCGCCCCGGTCCTTCAGGGTCTTCAGCGCCGCGGCATTGACCGGATCCTCCCGTTCGCTCAGCAGCAGGAGGGCCATCCAAATCCGTTCATCCCCTGGAAATTGCCGGGACAGCGTCGCGAGCGCGGCCAAGGCCTTTTCGGTTTCCCCGCGGACATGGTCGGCCATGGCGCGGTCGAACAGGACCTCTTCTTCGGGCAGCCCCTTGGCCAAGGCCTCGGCGATATAGGCCTCGGCGGCCTCCAGGTCGTTCCGGCGCAGCGCGAGCCGGCACAGCGCCATCAAGGCGTCGGTGTCCCGCCCGTCCTTCATCAATTGGGCGCGGTAGAAGAGTTCGTCCCGGGGCGAGGCGCCCCAGGCCAGATAGGCCTGGTCCAGAAGCTGCGCGGCGTCATCCGTGCTCTCCACGGACATGGACGGCTTTCGGCGCGAGGCTTCGACCGTGCCCGGGGCCCCGGAAAAGGCCCAGACGAATCCCCGCTTGACCCACTCGCGGGCTTGCCAGACATAGCCAAACTGGAGGGCGAGGTCCCAGCGCTCCCCTTTCAGTTCGTCCTGGAGGCCCGCCCATTCCGCCTCCAGTTCAGCGGATTCCGGCAGCTCGTGCGTCCGGCCCAGCGCCAGCAGATTCAGCAGGACGCTGAGATTTTCCGGATGGATGCGACGCGCGACGCGCAGGGTCTCCCGCGCGCCCGGCTCATCGCCGCTCTCCAGCTGCATGACCGCCAGGTTGTTGGCGATCTTCGAGGCCAGCCGCAGCATCTGTTTTTGATAGGGCCGGACCAGATTCGCCTCCGGCACCGGCTGGCGGGCCATCCGTTCCATCCGTTCCCAGAAGGGACGCTGCGACTCGATCAAGGCGGGCAAATCCACGCC
>DMJA01000285.1 GCA_003451935.1 Verrucomicrobiota bacterium
CGGCCTCATCCCCGAGTTCGTGGGGCGCCTGCCGATGGTGGCCGTGCTCGAGGCGCTGACGGAAGACGACCTGGTGCGCATCTTGACCGAGCCGAAGAACGCGATGATCCGGCAGTACCAGAAGCTGTTGGCGATGGAGGGCGTGGAACTGGAATTCACGCCGGCCGCGCTGCGGGAACTGGCGCGCGAGGCGGTCCGGCGGGAGACCGGCGCGCGCGGCCTGCGCTCGCTGCTGGAAAACATCATGCTGGACGTGATGTACGAGGCGCCGCGCCGCCGGAACGCCGAGCGCTATGTGATCAGCGACACCGTGGTGCGCGGGCACCAAAGCGCACTGGACCTCGCCGAAAAAACGGCGCCCAAGGCGGTGCCGAAAGCCGCGGAAAAACCCTTGGAAGAAGCGGGATGAACCGGGGCCCGTTTCCAGCGAAAAACCTGCGGGCCGCGGCACGCAGGTTTTTTGTTTTCGCGGCGGTGGGCCTGTGCGCGGCGGCGGGCGAGGCCCGCACCGTCGCCTTGACGATATTGAACACCACGGACATGCACGGGGCGATCCGCCGGACGCCCGGGGTCTATGCCGAGCACAACGACGGCTCGCTGCTCCAGTGCGCCCGGATCATCCGCCGCGTCCGCGCGGAGAATCCCCACACGCTCTTGCTGGATGGCGGCGACATCTTCCAGGGCACGGCGGAAAGTTTTTTGTCGCAGGGGGGCGTGATGGCGACGGCGATGAACTCGCTGGGTTACGACGCTTTCGCTCTGGGCAATCACGAGTTCGACTGGGGCGTGGAGGTGCTCGCCGGGATGCTCGGCAAGATGCAGGCCACGCCGCTGGCCGCGAATCTGCTGGCGGGGCCGGACGCCCCCGAGGCCTTCCAGCGCGTGCTTCCGTACACGATCAAGGAGGTGGACGGGTTGAAAATCGCCATCGTGGGGCTGACCACGCCGAACCTTCCCAACTGGTTCCGGGGAATCGGGGAGAATGGGCTGCGCGTGGTGGATTCGCGCCGCGCGCTGGAGGCCACGCTGCCGCGGGTGCGCAAGGAGAACCCGGAGATTTTGATTTTGCTGGTGCACCAGGGGCTGATGGCGGAGGACGATGGCGCCAACGAAGTCTATGGCATCTGCCGGCGCTTTGGCGAGTTCGACCTCGTGCTGGGCGGCCATCTGCACTGGGTGCTCGCCGGCGCGCGGCTCGGCAAGACGGACTACGCGCAGGCCGGATCCGGGGCGCGCGGCGTGATGCGCATCGACCTCGTCTACGACACCGTCCAGGGCGCCGTGGTGGACAAGAAATTCGACTATCTGCCCATCACCTCGCGCCTGAAGGAGGATCCCGAGATCGCGGCGCTGGTGGCGGATGATCTGGCCAAGGCCGATGAATGGCTCGGTACCGTGTTGGGGACGACCGCCACCGACCTTTCCTATTCGCCGGCCGTGCCGGGCCTGTGCCCCGTCCAGCAACTCCTGTGCCGCGCCATCGCGGAGAAGACCCAGGCCGACGTGGTGCTGCACGGCATCCTGTCGGGCGAAAGCATACCGGCCGGCGACATCCGCGTGTCCGATATCTGGAAAATCGTGCCCTACGAAAACACGGTGGGCTGCCTTTGGCTGACTCTGGCCGAGATCCGGGCCATCATGGAAGAGGCGGCGGCCTATCTGGGCGAAGACCGCTATTTCGGGGCGTGGGGCCTGCAATACGAGGTCCACACGTACGCGCCGCAGGGGCGGCGGATCCGGAACCTGCGCTGGGCCGACGGCCGCGCCATCAATGGCAAGCGGCGAATCAAAGTCGCGTTGAACAGCTACCATTTGGCCGGCGGCGGCGGGCGTTTCCCCACGCTCGTGAAGGCTGCGGCCACGCCCAACACCCGCCTCGAACTGCTGGATGCCACCACCCGCGACATGGTGATTTCTTATGTTCGCCGCCATCGCTCGCTGGATATTTCGGCGGGTACCAACGCCATGGTGGTCCGGGCGGAGCCCCAGCGTTGGCTCCGGCGGAAATAGGCACTTCATCGGCCGAGCACAATATCCAAGCATCCAAAACGACGCATAGTTAATTAACTGTGCGTCGAAAAAGATTGGGGATTTGGGCGGCATGTAGTCGGCTCGAAAAGCGGCAACAAGTTGTCGCGCGGATTGTAATACAAATTGGGTGCCGCGGTTTCATCGTGTTCCCGCAGCGGTCAGCAATGCCATCGCAGAACCCACCCGCGATGGATCTGCCTCAAGGGCGGTCGCCTCACTCGCGGATGACGAAGAGCTTTTCAACGGTCCAGAAGAGGCCCTTGAAAAGGTAGCCGAGGGGTCCCAGGATTTTCTTGGGCGATTCTGGCTTGAGGCGGATGTCCAGGTCGAGGATGGCATAGTCCACGCGGCCCTGCAGGACCTTGATGCGCGCTTCCATCGAGTCGATGTCGCCTTGGACGCGGTTGAGTTCGGTCTCGATGGCGAGGATATCCTGGACCTCGGTGGCCTGGTCGAGCAGGCCGCGGAGACGGTCGCGCAAGACGAGTTTGTTCTTCAGCCGCGCCTCGGTATCCACATATTGCTCGGTGACGTCTTCGTTCTCCACGCGGCGGGACGTGACGGTGCCGAGGGTTTCCAGCGTGCCCAGGGCGCCGGTGAACGATTTCGCGGGGATCCGCATCCGGATGGAAGTGCCGGAGAAGGAATCGTCGGACTGGGATTCCACATAGCCGCCATGCTTCTTCACAATGTCCGCGGCTTGCATGACGGCATTGCTGAGGCTGGCCACTTCGATGGAGAGCCGGGCCTTCCAGGCCAACATCTGTTGCGGACCGCCAAGGTCGCTGGCGGATGCCCCGTAGATGGGCGATCCGGATTCGTTGTACCCGACGATGACTTGGTCGCCAAACGGGGCCGAGGGGTCGAGAGCTTTCCGTTTTTTCTGGACGCAACCGGCCGCGAGGGCCGCCAGGCAGATCAGAAGGGTCGCAAGCCAAAGGAGTTTTCTCATGGTTCCCTTAATATATTTGATCGAGCAGCCGGCGGATGCGGGCGGAGTCGAGGGGGTTTTCCCAGTAGCCGTCCTTTTTGAAATGGGAGCCGACGATGAAGGCGTCGGCGAGGGGGAGGTAGGTCTTCAGGTTTTCGGCGGTGATGCCGGAGCCGACGAGGACGGGCCGTTTCGCGGCGGCATGGACGGCTCGCAGTTCCTCCACGCTGGCGGCTTCGCCGGTGGCGGCGCCGGTCAGGATGAGGCCGTCGGAAAGAAAATACTCGGCGGCATGCGCGGTCTGGACGATGTCCACGTCGGCGGTGATGGCGTGGGCGGAGTGCTTTTTCTTGATGTCGGTGAAGACGGCGATGTGTTCGGCGCCGATGGCCTTGCGGTGGCGCAGGAGGGCGCCGGCGCAGGAGTCCATGTAGCCTTCGTCGGCGACGTGGCCGAAAACGAAGGCCTCGGCGCGGATGAAATCGGCGCCGGCGGCCAGGGCGGCGGAGAGGGCCTCCTGATTGGCGCCGGCGAGGATCTGGATGCCGAGGGGCAGGGCGGGGACGGCGCGCTTCACCTCGCGGGCAACCACGGCCATGGCGGCGGTGATTTCGGGCCCGGGATGCTGCACATAGGGGATGTCGTGCATGTTTTCGACCATCAGGGCGTGGATGCCGCAGGCGCGGTAAGTTTCGGCTTCGGCGAGGGCCTGGCCGAGGATGGGCTCCATGCCGCCGGCGTGCTGGGGCGTGCCGGGGAGGGCCCGGACATGGATCATGCCGATGACGGTCTTGGGCTGGTCGCCGAAGAGGCGGGTGAAGAGGGGCGTCCTCACGGGAAGGCTATTTCTGCTGGGCGGGCCACCCGGTGGAGATTTCGCCTTCGAGGATGTTGCGCTGGATGTCGACGATCTCCTTTTGCAGGCGCTCGGAGATCTCCTCCTCGAAATCGTGGTAGGGGGCGAGGCCGACGCCGTGGTTGGCCAGGTTGCCGATGTAGCGGGTGCCGCCCCAGAACTGGTTGTCGAGGGCGGCGGTGACGACGTGGTTGACCGCGCGGTCCATGCGCTTGAGGCAG
>DMJA01000227.1 GCA_003451935.1 Verrucomicrobiota bacterium
GGTCGAGGCGGTGCGCGACCTGGTCGGAGAATCCGGCGAGGACGCACTTGGCGATGGCCTCGTCCTCCGGCGGCGCGGATTCGATCGGAAGTTTTTGCGATTCGGCGATGCGCAGGAAGTGGTCCCAGAGCGGCCCGACCTGGCGCGCGGCGGCGGCGTGGATGCCGAGGCGGCGGCAGCGGTCGAGGTCGAAGCGGTTTTGGCGCGCGTAGTTCCACGCGCGCATCAGCAGGAGCAGGTCGGAACCGCCGCTGTCGCCAAGGAGGTCGCGGCGCCTTTCGGCGGAGTCCCGGCCCGCGTTGCGGACGAGAAGGGGGCGGCCCTGCGCGATGGCGGCGATGAGGGCGATGGGCCGCACCGCGCCGCGTTCGCCGGCGGCCAGCAGCATGCGGGCATAGCGCGGGTGGAGGGGGAAGGAAAGCATGCGCAGGCCCAGGGGGGTGGGCGCGCCTTCCGGGTCGAGCGCGCCGAGGTCGCGCAGCAAGATCAGCGCGCGTTCGAGGGCCTTGGGTTCGGGCGGCTCCAGCCAGGGGTAGGCGTCGACGTCGCGTACGCCGAGGGCCTTGAGCGTCAGCAGGACTTCCGAGGGATCGATTCGCTTGATTTCCGGCAGGTCGTGGCCGGCGCGTCCGGCATGCTCGTTCTCCGTCCAGAGGCGGATGGCGTGGCCGGGCGCGGTGCGCCCGGCGCGCCCGGCGCGCTGGTCGGCGGAGGCGCGCGAGATGTTCTCGATGAGGAGCGTGTTGATGCCCCGCCAGGGATCGAAGCGGGCCACGCGCGCGAGACCCGAGTCGATCACGAGCCGGATGCCGTCGATGGTCAGCGACGTTTCGGCGACGTTGGTGGTGACGACAATTTTTTTGCGGTCGTAGCGGGCGACGGCGGCGTCCTGGTCCTTGGGCGGCAGTTCGCCGTGGAGAGGCAGGAGGAGCGCGCCCTTGGCGGCGTCGGTCTGGCGAAGGGCGTCGAGCGTGCGCTGGATTTCATAGGCGCCGGGCATGAAGATGAGGGTGTCGCCTGGATTTTTCCCATCGCGCGTGGCGCGCTCATAGGCGGCCGCGGCGGCGTCCCACGGCGTGTCGCGGTCGGGATGCAGCGGCTTCGCGAGGTGCTCGATTTCGACGGGGAAGGCGCGGCCCTCGGAGTGGACGAGTTCGCACGGCTCCAGATAGGGCTGGAGCAGGCGGGTGTCGAGCGTGGCCGACATCACGATCAGCAACAGGTCGGGCCGCGTGGTTTTCTGGAGCTGGAGCGCCTGCGCGAGCGTGACGTCGCCATAGACATGGCGCTCGTGGAATTCATCGAACAGGATGGCGGAGATGCCGGGCAGGTCGGGTTGCGAGAGCATCTGGCGCAGGAGGATGCCTTCGGTTTCGAAGTGGATGCGCGTGTCGGGGCCGCAGACGGATTCGAAACGGATCTGGTAGCCGACTTCGCCGCCGAGCGGGACGCCGCGCTCTTCGGCGACGCGCTTGGCCAGCAGGCGCGTGGCCAGTCGGCGGGGCTGGAGGACGACGGCCTTGCCGTTGCCCAGCGCGCCCAGGTCCAGCAGCATCTGCGGTACCTGCGTGGATTTGCCCGATCCGGTCGGTGCCGTCAGGATGATCCGCCGCGAGCGCTTCAGCGCAGCGGACAACTCATTCCGAATGGCGTGGATGGGCAGCATGGAAAATCACCGGCCGAAGAAGCGGTTGATCTCGGAGGTCATTTGGCCCACTTCGGTCTTGTATTGCTCCACCGTGTCGAGCAGTTCCGCGAGCTTGCGCGACAGGCCGATGTCGCGCAGGACGACGAGCGCGAGAAAAAGCCCGATGCCGATGGCGCACAGGCGGGCCTCGATGCCGGCGGCGCGCTTCCGCCGCCAGAGGAGGAGGGCGCACCCGGCGGCAGCGAGCGGCAGCATGAGCCACCAACGGACGGCGGTTGTGTCGATGTTGCAGAAGACAAGGAACAGGACGAGCAAGACAAAACCCAGCCCGGTGGCGGGAGAGAAGGCCTTGAGGGCGTCCCAAACGGTTTGCTTCGGCGCGGTTTCTTCCATGGCTAATCCTTCATCCAGAGGCCGCCGGTGGCTTCGAGCCAGTCGACGATGCGCTCGATGGCGGCCGGAATGTCGTTGTCGGAGACATCCAGTTTTAAGACAGGCAGAATGGATTCGCCGACGAGGCGGTCGAGGAGTTCCTGTTCGCGGACGAAGAGCCCGAGGTCGTCGTATTGCGAGGGTTTGCCCGAGACCTTGAGGCGCAATTCGCGGGCGGCGGCGAAGGATTCGGGCGAGCGGGCGCAATAGACGAGGCGGAAGTTGAGGGGCAGGAGCCGCTCTTCGAGCCAACGGAAGTCGTAGTCCTTGCCGTGCGCCATCCGCTGGTACATGCGGGTGGAGAGATGGAAGCGGTCCACGATCCACGAATAGTAGCGCTGCAATTCGAAAAGCCGGGCCCAGGTGGCGTAGGTCTCCATGGCCATGGCCTCCTCCTGCGGCTCGAAATTGATGAGTCCGCGGCCCCACGGGAAGTTCGTGAACGCGCACCATTCCCCCGAGACAAGCGGCGAATGGTAGCGGTAGCGGCGGGGACCGACGATGCGCGGGTGTTCGTTGAGCGCGAAGGCGATATCGGTCTTGAAGGTCAGGCGCGTGCCT
>DMJA01000047.1 GCA_003451935.1 Verrucomicrobiota bacterium
GCGCGCCCGGCCACCTGGGTCAGCAGTTGGAACGTCCGCTCGCCCGCGCGAAAGTCGGGCAGGTACAGTGACGTGTCCGCGCTGATGACGCCGACGAGCGTTACGCGGGGCAAGTCCAGCCCCTTGGCGATCATCTGCGTGCCAATGAGGATGTCGATGTCGCCGCGCCGGAATTTCCCGAGGATCTGGGCATGGGCATCCTTCGCGCCGGTGGTGTCGGAATCCATGCGGGCGATCCGGGCCTTGGGAAAGATTTTCTTCACGGCCGCCTCGACGCGCTGGGTGCCGACGCCGGCCATCTTGATGTTGGGGGCCTTGCACTCGGGATTGGAGCAGAACGCGGGCACCTTGCGGATCGACCCGCAGACGTGGCACATCATCAGCTCCGCCTGTTTGTGATAGGTCATCTTGACGCTGCAATTCGGACAGGTCTCGGTGTGGCCGCACAGGGGACACATCACGGTGGTGGCATAGCCGCGCCGGTTCAGGAACAGCATCGTCTGCTCGCCCTGCGCCATGCGCAGGCGGACGGCCTCGATCAGGTCCTGGGAGAGCAGATGGGCGCCCCCGGCCTTCTCGGCCTCGACGCGCATGTCCACCACGCGCACGGACGGCATCACGCAGCGGTCCACCCGCTTCGTCATTTTCACGAGCTTGTATTTGCCGTCGCGCGCGTGGCGATAGGATTCGAGCGACGGCGTGGCGCTGCCGAGCACCACGGCGCAACCCTCGAGATGGCCTCGCATGACGGCCACATCGCGCGCGCTGTAGCGGGGCGATTCGTCCTGCTTGTAGGCCGGCTCGTGCTCCTCGTCCACCACCAGCAGGCCCAGCGGGCGCACGGGGGCGAAGAGCGCGCTGCGCGCGCCCACGACGACGCGGGCCTGGCCTGCGGCGATCCGCTGCCACTCGTCGTGGCGCTCGCCGACCGACAAATGGCTATGCAGCACGGCGACGGTCTCGCCAAAGCGGCCCCGGAACCGCTCCATGGTCTGGGGGGTCAGCGCGATTTCAGGGACGAGGGCGATGGCCCCTTTCCCCGCGTCCAGCGCGGT
The DNA here is from genome assembly GCA_003451935.1 of Verrucomicrobiota bacterium. Lineage (GTDB taxonomy): Bacteria > Verrucomicrobiota > Kiritimatiellia > CAIQIC01 > Lenti-01 > Lenti-01. The sequence goes on from DMJA01000047.1 coordinate 1,056, forward strand.
CTGGATCGCGGCGAGATAGACCTCCGTCTTGCCGCTGCCGGTCACGCCGTGCAGCAGCACCGTCCCCGGCTTCGGCGCCGCCATCTCCATGCGGATGGCCTCCAGCGCGGCGACTTGCTCGTCCATCAACGGCGGCGCGAACGTGGGCAGCACCTGCATCCGGTCGTGGGGATTGCGCCGGACCACCCCCTTCGCCAGCGAGATCCAGCCCCGCTTTTCGAGGCTCCGCAAGCCCTGCAGCGAGGCGCCGCATTCTTCCGCCAGCGCGGAGGCCGGCATCTCGCGGCGCTCCTTCAGCAGCGCCCACGCGGCGGCCTGCTTGGGGCTTTTCTTGGCCAGTGCGGCTTCTTCTTCCAAGGAAGGCGCCGCCCCTTCACGCAAAGAGGCGAGGAGTTGCTCCTTGAACTTGGCGCCATCGCGGCGCACGGCGGCGGGCAGGATGGCGGCAATGGCGCTTTCGAACGGCGCGGCATAGTAGTCGGCGATCCACCGCGCGAGACGCAGCATCTGTTCATCGAACAACGGCAGATCGGCCGTGACGGACTCGATGGCCTTCAGGTTCGGGTAATCGGAGCGGTCGGCCAGGCCGGTGACGAAGCCGCGGGCGCGGCGGCGGCCAAACGGAACCCAGACGATGCGGCCAATCCGCACGCGGTCGATCAATTCCCCCGGGATGAGATAATCGAATTCGCGATCGAGTGCGATCTCCGTGATAATCCTGGCGACGGCCGGGGGCACGGAGGACCTACATGTCCCTGGTGAGGTAGATCACCATCCCGAAAATAAAGAGGACCAGGAATGCCGAGGCCATGCTGGATAAATCAAAATTCGACATGGCTTCCCCCTACATGTCCTTGGTGAGATAGATCACCATGCCGAAGATGAACAGGATCATCACCGCCGATACAAAGGTATTAATCATGCCGGGAAGTATCGCACTTTTTCCACCCGATGGAAAAAAGTTTTCCACAGGGTGGAAAACTTTTCCCCAAGGCCGAAATGGCCGCATCTACTTGGCGCCACCGACCTCGAACGGATAATCGCAAGGCCTTCCGCGGAAACAGAATCCGAGGTTGTCGCCCTTGACGTCGTCGTATTCGATCCCGCGCAGGGCCAGCGCGACCTTCTCGGCGGTCAGCGGCATGGTTTTGAGGCGCACGCCGACGGCGTCGTCGATGGCGTCGGCCACCATGGGCGCGCAGGCGACCATCGTGTGCTCCCCCACCCCGCGGGCGCCGAAGGGGCCGTCGGGCTGGGCGGTCTCGAGGATGATCGGGACGATTTCGGCCGGGCAGTCAAGCGCGGTCGGGATCTTGTAGTCCGTGAAGTTCGGGTTGAGGAGGCGCCCGTTGGAACCGTAACGGATATCCTCGTAGAGGGCCGTGGCGAGCCCCTGCACGAGGCCGCCGACGATCTGGCCCTTGACGAGGTCGGGATTGATCGCCTTGCCGGCATCCACCGCGAGCGTGGCCTTCAGCACGGACAGCTTGCCGGTCTCCTTGTCCACTTCAACCACGATGCCGGCGGCGCCGACGGTGTAGTGCACGTTGGGATGCCCGCCCTGGCTGGTTTCGGGATCGCCCAGCGCGGAGGTGAACTCCGGCATGAACATGCCCGTGCCGTGGATGGGGCCGCCGATGAAGTTGCCGTTGGGCCGCATGATGCCGTCGATGACGAAGCTGCGGAACGGTAGCGCGAGCTTCTTGTCCTTGCGGCTCTTGACGCATTCGTCGGCGAGGTAGAGGTCCTCGGCCTTGAGGTACTTGGCGCGCGCGACGGTGGCGAGGAGCTTGGCCTTCACCTCTTCGGCGGCGGCGCGAACGGCGTTGCCGCAGCTCCACGTGACGTGCGAGCCGACGGTCTGCCATTCGTAGGGGTTGCGGTCGGTGTCGGGCGTCTCCACGCGGATCTTCTCCACGGGGACGGTCAGCACTTCGGCGGCTACCTGCGCCATGACGGTCAGGAAGCCCTGCCCGATCTCCATGCCGGAGACCGTCAGGTTCATCGAACCGTCCTCGTTGAACTTGAGGTAGGCGGCGGAGGAGGCATTCGGCGGCATGGCCGGCGCCTTCCAGAAGCAGGCGACGGCCTTGCCAATGACTTTGTTCGGCTTGTCGCTCTTCTGGACCCTGCCCCAGCGAATCTCCTTGGCGACGCGGTCGATGGCCCCGCGCAGGTCGCCGGGGTTCATGTGCGCGCCGTAGGCGAGCGTGTCGCCTTCCTGGATCGCGTTGATCTTGCGGAACTTCACCGGATCCATGCCGATGGCCTTGGCGACGCGCGTGATGTGCGATTCGAGACCGAAGTGGAACTCGGAATAGCCAAAGCCGCGGTAGGCGCCGCAGGGCGGCATGTTGGTATAGACGCAGACGGAGTCGATCTTCACGTTGGGCACGCGGTACGGGCCCGTGGCCGAGAGACCGACGGCGTTCACAACGTTGGCGCCATATTCCGCCGACGCGCCGGCGTCCCAGTGCAGGGTGTGCTCAAGGGCGACGATCTGGCCGTTCTTCTTCACGCCCATCTTTACGCGGGCGATGACGCCCTGCCGCTGGGACGTGTTCATGAACTCCTGCTCGCGCGTCCAGTTGAGCTTGACGGGGCGGCCCTTCATCGCAATGGCCAGAACGGCCCCGATGATTTCCATCGAGACGCCGGCCTTGCCGCCGAATCCACCGCCGACGAACGGCGTCACGATGCGGATGTCGCGGTGCGAGAGGCCGAAGGGCTTGAGCGCGGTGGCCATCACATTGCGCTGGGCAAAGGGCGACTGCGACGACGCCCAAAGCGTGAGGCGGCCGGAGAGGTCGAAATGGCCAACGACGGCGTGGGGCTCGATGGGGCAATGGGCGTAGCGCGGCACCGTGTAGGTGTCTTCGAGGATGAAATCGGCCTGCTTGAAGCCCTTGGCCACATTGCCCTTGCGGGTCTTTCGCCAGTGGGCGATGTTCGTGCCCGCGCGGGGGAAGAACCACGGCACCTTCTGGTAGGAACCGAGGTCGGGATGCAGGATCACGGCGTCCTTCTTCAGGGCGTCGCCGAGGCTCAGCACGGTCGGCAGCGGCTCGTAGTCGATCTTGACCAGCTTGGCGGCGCGCATCGCGGCTTCGGGGGTCTCGGCGATGACGGCGGCGATCTGCTCGCCGACGAACCGCACGCGGTCCTGCGCGAAGATGTAGCGGTCCTGCATGTAGAGGCCGAACATGTACGGGAAATCCTTGCCCGTGACCACGCGGACGACGCCGGGCTCCTTCTCGGCCCGCGAGACGTCCACCTTCTTGAGCTTGGCGTGGGCATGCGTGCTTTCCACCACCACGGCATGCAGCAGGCCGGGAC
>DMJA01000121.1 GCA_003451935.1 Verrucomicrobiota bacterium
GGCTGAATGCGTTTGGCAGCGTGGCCGGATTGTTGGCGGGGTTGGCGACGGGATGGTTGTCGGACCGCCTCAATCCGTTGCGGATGGTGATCGTGGCGGCGCTGGTGGCGGCGGTCTTCAGCGGCGGGCAGATGTTCGTGGATTCCTTTGCGGTCTTGTTTCCCATCCGCTTCGGCACGGTGTTTTTCGCCGGCGCGCTGGAGCCGGCATTGAACGCCTGGCTGGCCAAGCGCGTGCCCGAGGGGCGGCAAGGCGTGGCGTTTGGCCTGGCCAGCACGACGCGGTCCATCGGATGGGCGATCGGCCCGCTCGTGGCCGGCGCCGTGGCCTCGGTGAACCTGCGGGCCGTCTTCGGCGTTTCCGCCCTGGGTTTTTTGGTGTTGGCCCTGCTGTTTGCCATGGCCTTGCGCGTCCGGCAGAAGCGGGCCGAACCTGCGCGGGCTTGACCGCTGGCGCGGCCGGCCGGATCAACCCGCCAGCCAGGCGTACCAGGCGTCCAGTCCCGCCCCGGTCTTGGCGGAAACCTCGAGGATCTGCGCCTTGGGGGCGGTCTGCCGGATGGCCGCGAGGGCTTTTTCCCGGTCGAATCCAACGGCGGCGGCGAGATCGCACTTGGTGACGAGCACCAGATCGGCGTGGAGGAAGATCACCGGATACTTCAGCGGCTTGTCCTCGCCTTCGGTGACGGACAGCAGCACGACGCGCCGGTCCTCGCCGAGATCGTAGGAGGCGGGGCACACGAGATTGCCGACGTTTTCGATGAACAGTTTGTCGAGGCCGCTGGCCTCCAGTTTTTCCAGCGCATGGGCGACCATGTGCGCATCGAGGTGGCAGGTCGCGCCGGTGGTGATCTGGATGGCTTGCGCGCCGCTCGCGCGCAGGCGCACCGCGTCGTTCTCGGTCTGGAGATCGCCGACGATGGCGGCGGCGCAGGGCACATCGCGCAGCGTGCGCTCCAGCAGCGTGGTCTTGCCAGAGCCGGGGGAGGAGAGCAGGTTGAAGACCTTCAGCCCCTTGGCGCGGAACCAGCCGCGGTTTTGGTCGGCCAGGCGCTGGTTGAGTTCGAGCGCGGATTTGCGCACGTCGAGGGTCCGGACGGGTGGCGGATGGCCGTGCGCGTGGCCATGGTCGTGGCCGTGTTCGTGGGGGTGATTATGGGGGTCGCCGCAGCCGCAGGTTTCACACATGGTCAGGCACCTCGATGGAGATCAGTTCCAGTTCATGGCCCCCGCGCAGTTCGCCGCCGGGGGAACCGCAGGACGGGCATTCATAGGATCCGACGGGGGTGGAATAGTCCGCGCCACAACGGGGACAGTGGAAGGAGGGAGCGGTTTCCTCGATATCGAGCCGTGCGCCCTCGGCGGCCGTGCCGGGGGCGAGCGCTTCGAACGCGAAGCGCAGGGCTTCGACCACGACGCCGGAAAGCGGCCCCACGCGCACGCGCAACGCGCAGACCGGGCCGCCGTTCGCCGCGGACACGGCGTCATCCAGCAAATTCGTCATGAGGCTCAATTCATGCATGGGGGGCGAGTGTATCACAGGTTTCCGGACAATCGCTCAAATCGGCGAAAATATTTTTTCGACCCGTTGTTTTTCGGCCCATTTTCGAAAATCTCGCAAAAAATCCGGAGCATGGGATCCGGAAATATCGGCCCATTTTCTAGGAAAAACAGGGTTTTTCCGGGACATGGAAATGGCCTGTGGATAAGTTGTGTACAGGGCAGGGAACCGCCGGGGGTTGTATTTGCGCAATCCATTGCAGCGCAATTGAATAAAACATAAGAAAAAAATGTCTTTTTTTCTGTTGACGCTTGGTGGGGCGAAGTGGGATAAAGTGCACCAAAAGGAAGGCCTAATGGAGCGTCGTGTCACAACCGAAATGCAGGAGTTGCTGAATGCGGGAGCGTTCGTCGGCAACTACACCCATTCGCTCGATGGCAAGAAGCGCGTGACGATTCCCTCGGACTGGCGCGAGGCGGCGGGGAATCCCGTGCTGTTCGTGATGCCGGGCCTGAACGAAAAGTGCCTCTATGTGGTGACCGCCCGCGAGATGGCGCAACGCCTCGAGAAGGTGCGCGCGGCCTCGGTCGCGAACGTGCAGGCGCAGAAGCTCCTGCGCCATTTCTTTTCGCGCGCGGACCGCGTCGCGCTGGATGCGCAGGGACGCATCCGCGTGAAGGACGAGCTGTTGGATTACGCAGGAATCATCAATCAAATGGTGCTGGTCGGCGTCGGAAGCCGGTTTGAACTATGGAGCCCCGAATCATGGAACGAGCAGAATTCGCAGCTGGATCAATCGAAGTTCGCGGAAGCGGTGCAGTACATCGGCTTCTAAACTTCCTCGGCGCGTTCTTCCTGGGCATCGGGCCCGCCGCGTCGCGCGAGCGGGCGGACGAGAACTGGTGGGACCGCGATCCGTCCGCCCCGCGCGGGGAATCCGTTCCGCTGACGTTCGGGGAGCAGGCGGAAATGTTCGACGCCGCCGGGCAGGCGACGTTCAAGCCGGCCGAACGCACGGCGCCCCCGGTGGCCGCCCCCCCCGCGAAGCCGGTGGCGAAGGCGATTCCGCAGACGATCGTGTCGGTCCATTCCAAGTCCCGGACCACGGCGCGCGTGGTGGCCACCACCCGCGTGGCGGCGCCGGTGCGCGTGGCGGCCGTGGCCCGGACGGTCCCCGCGTCCCGCGGCCAGGTGGCGCGCCATCTGTTCATGAGCCAATCCCTTTCTAGCGGCAAGGAGGAATCGCGCTGGTTCTCCGTTCCCCAGCGCGTCCTCCTGCCGCGTTATCAGTTGTTCGAGGGCGCCGACGCCGTGACCGAGGAAGGCGGCCGCCTGACGGTTGGTGCGCCCTCCATGCGGACGCAGCGCGGCCGCGTGTGGTTCGTTTAATGTTCTTTATGAGGTGAGGCATGGTCCATGTACCGGTTCTGCTGGAGGAGACCGTTGCCCGGCTGGTGACGGCGCCCGGCGGCTGGTATGTGGACGGGACCGCAGGGGCGGGGGGGCATGCGGCGGCCATCCTCGCGGCGGCGGGCCTCGATGCGCGCCTGCTGGCGCTGGAC
>DMJA01000195.1 GCA_003451935.1 Verrucomicrobiota bacterium
ACCCTGGGCTGGGTCCATGGCCTTCTTCCGCGAAAAGAAGGCGGCCGCCTTCTTGCGGATGGCGGCGAGGCGCGGATGGTTGGATTCCTTGACGGCGGCGCCAAAGGCGGCCAGCAGGTCGCTGGCGTTGCCGTGCAAACTGGTCGGGACTTCGATGGTGACGGCGACATGGTGGTCGCCGGTGGCGTTGCCGCGCACGTCGGGCAGGCCCAGGCCGCGCAAGGTGAAGACCTTGCCCGGCTGCGTGCCCGCGGGAATCTTCAGCGGCACGTCGCCACGCAGGGTGGGCACTTGGATTTCGCCGCCGAGCGCGGCGATGTGGAAGGGAATGGGCACTTCGCAGTGCGTGTCAAGCCCGTCCCGCGAGAACAGGTCGTGGGGGCGCACGTGCAGGATCACGAACAGGTCGCCGGGCGGCCCGCCGCGGGAGCCGCCCTCGCCCTTGCCGGCCAGCCGCATGCGCGAGCCCGTGTCCACGCCGGCGGGGATGTTGAGGCTGATCGTGCGCAAGACCTTGGCGCGGCCTTCGCCATTGCATTTGCGGCAGGGATGCCGGATGAATTCCCCGGTGCCGCCGCAATGGGGACAGGGCTGCCGGACCTGGAAGAAGCCGTTCGAGCTGACAACCATGCCGCTCCCGCGGCACTTGGGGCAGGTTTCGCGCTTGCTGGTTCCGTCGGCCCCGGTGCCCTTGCAGGCTTCGCAATCTTCGACGACATGGATGGACAGCTCGCGCTTGGAGCCGAAAGCGGCCTCCTCGAAATCGATTTCCAGGTCGTAGCGGAGGTCGGCGCCGCGCGAGCGGCCCTCGCGGTCGCGGCCGCCGCCGCCCATGCCGCCAAAGAGGCTTTCGAAGAAGCTGCCGCCAAAGCCTCCGCCCCCGCCTCCGAAAGCGGAGGCGAAGGCGCGCATGGCTTCTTCGAGATCGATGTGGCCGGCGCCGCCGAAACCGTTCCGGCCGCGCTCGAAGGCGTCCCAGCCGAACTGGTCGTAGCGCTGGTGCAGGTCGGGATCGGAGAGAATCTCATAGGCCTCGGTGGCTTCCTTGAATTTCTCTTCGGCCTCCTTGTCGCCCGGATTGCGGTCCGGGTGGTATTTCATGGCCAGCTTGCGGTACGCCTTCTTGATGTGGTCCTCGGAGGCGTCGCGGGCAAGGCCGAGGACTTCGTAGCAATCGCGCTTCTGGCTCATGGGAATCCGGAAAGGCCTATTCGCCGGGGCCGGAGGAGACGACGACCTGCGCGGCGCGCAGGAGCTTGTCGCCCAGCTTGTAGCCGCGGCGGGTCTGGGCCACCACATGGCCTTCGGGCACGTCGTCGGACGGCAAATGCGTGATGGCTTCGTGCAGATGGGGATCGAAGGGGGCGTCTTCGGCCTCGATGGCCTGGACGCCGGCCTTCTCGAGCGCCGCGCGGAGCTGGTTGCAGATGAGCTGGAAGCCTTCGGTGAAGGCGGCGGGCGCGCCGTTCTTCGCGCTATCGGCCAGGCCCAGCTCGAAATGGTCGAGCACGGGGAGCAGTTCCAAGACCAGCTTTTCGCTGGCGAAGGCGATCCAGTCCTTCTTCTCCCGGTCCATGCGCTTGCGGTAGTTCTCGAAATCGGCCTGCAGGCGGAGCAACCGGTCCTTCAAGACTTCTTCGGGGGAGGGCTGGGGCTCGGCGGCGGCTTCCGGCGCGGGGGCAGGCGGCGGCTCTTCGGCGGCGGGATGCGCGGGATCGACCGCCGGACGCTGGGGGGCCTCGTCGGCCTTTGGGGCTTCGTGTTTGGAATGGGGATGCTTGTGGGTCATATCAGGGGTGCAACCATACGCAGGGCGAGCGGTTTCGTCAATCCCGCGCGGGCGGCCGGGCCGCGGACGGCTTGTCCACCGCCAGTTCGCCCAGGGTGCGGATGACGAACAGTTCGATGGCGACTTCGGGGACCACGGCCTCGCCGCCGGTCATGGCGGCCTGGGCATCCACGGCGGCGGTGAGCCAGCGGTACCAGCGCCCCGGGGGAAACCGGGAGGCCTGCGCCGCCATCATGGCGACGGCATAGGGATTTCCCTTGCGCGGATCCTTGGCAAGGGCGGACAGGAGCGCTTCCCCCTCCGGCGGAAGCGACCAGGAAAGGGAGCGGAAGCGGTCGCCGCCAGAGAGATGGGCCCATCCGCGCTTGAGGCAGTCGCTGATCACAAACAGTTGGCGCAGGCGGTCCTGAAGGTTCACCAGCAGGCCGACGGGCGCTTCGTTTTGGGCGAACATGCGGCGCAGCATCCGGAGGGTGTCGTCCAGCTTCCCGTTGCAGAAGGTGTCGGCGAACTCGTAGAACTTGCTCTCGCGGATGGGCGCGACCATGAGCTGGATGTCGGCGAAGGTGGCGTCTTGCCGGTCGCCGAGATAGAGCGAGAGTTTTTCGATTTCGGCGGTGACCTGGCGGAGGTTGTAGCCCGTGCGGTCGAGGAAGGCGTTGAAGACGGGATGGGGCATGGACAGGCCCTTTTCCTTGAGCATCGCCTCGACGCGCGGGATGAAGTCCTCTTCGGCCTGGCGATCCTTTTCGGGCTCGTCGAAGGCATGGACCTCGCCCCGGCCCTGGAAGGTCTTGTAGAAGGTGGTGCTTTTGTTGACGCTGTCGGTGAGGAGGATGAAAAAGACGCCGGCGGGAAGTCCGGTTTTGAGGAGATCGACGAGGCGTTCGGTCTCGGCTTTCACGGAGGCGAACTTGCCGGGCTCGGCCAGGGGATTGAAGAACGGCGCGTTGCGCAGATAGACCGTTTTGTTTCCGCCGAGAAAGGGCGGGGTCAGTAAGGCCTCGAGGGTGTTGCGCAGGACGGCGCAGACGGCTTCGGCGTTGTCGGTGCCGGATTCGGGGTTGATGGTTTCGAGGCCGAACGCCTGCTCTTCCGGCGGACAGAGGCGGTTGGCGATTTCGTCGGCCTTGCGCGTGGCGGAAAGATCGTCGGTGCCATGG
>DMJA01000026.1 GCA_003451935.1 Verrucomicrobiota bacterium
GCTGGTCGGCCTCGCTCTCGACGGTATGAATGGGCGGGGGCGGCGGATCGTCGTTGCGGATGATGATCGTCTCGACGGGAGGGCGGGGGGCGATCTGCGCGTCGTTCTCGTTGGGGATGTTGTTCTCGTTCATGGCTAGTTGCCTTTCTTCGCGTCGGCCTCGACGCTGGCCGGGGTGATGTCCCAAAACTTCGCGGCTTCCTCCGCGTCGGGCGTATCAACGTAATGGGCGCGGGCGATGGCGGGGGTGTTGCCCATCTCTTCGCAAAGTTGGTTGATGTTTTTAATGATGGCCTGGCGATAACTGCCGTAGGTGTGCCGCATGATGTCTTGCGCCCATTGCAACGGTTCTTCCTGCGGCGCGTCGGCGGGCTTCGGCCCCGGAATAACGCGGCCTTCCTCCGCCGCATTCTCCACCTTCGCGGCCCGCCGCTTGGCCCTGGCCTCCTGCTCCTGCCCCAAGACGCGGCGGAGGGCGCGGCGGTAGTAGTAGATTTGACCTTTGCGCTCGGCCTCCGGGACGGTTTCCAGCCACGCGGCCAGATTGTCGGAGATGGGGACGGAGCGTTTCTTGCTCGTCTTGGATGTCTTGCCGATCACGGTGATGGTCTTGGCCTTCAAATTGATTTTGCTCCAATCCAGCCGCCCCAGTTCGTTCTCCGGGCGGAGTCCTGCGAAAATGCCGATTGCCAGATATGGCACAAGGCGCGGCTCCTTCTGCATGGCGCGGCGCAAGACTTCCTCGACATCTTCGGGGGAGAGGATGGCTATCTCGTCAGGGACGATCTGCTTGATCTTGGTTGCCCGCTTGGTCGGCGGTTCTTCCATGTATCCGCGCCCCACGGCGAAATTGAACAGGGCGCGGACGGCCCTCCATCGGGATGCTTGCGTCGGCTGCTTGTCGGTTTCAAGCGTCCATGCGTCTATCATCGTCGGCGTGATGGTGCTGGCAAGTACGCCGCCGTACTGCGCCACAAAGGATTTGAGATTGTGCTTCCTATCGCGTATGCTGGCGGGTCGCGCCGTTTTTTGGAGCAAGGAAATATGCTCCTCGACGATCTCCGCAACGGTCTTTTTTGCGCCCGTGAGTTGGTTCGTGGCATAGGATTTTGAAGCGTCCACGATGGCCTCGACGCGGCCCCCGGCCTTGCGGATGGTTTCGATGGCTTGGGCGACGGCGGCGCGTTCGGCGGGAGTCAAGCGGGAGAGGGTGACAACGGAATCCCCGCGCTTCTCGGACATTTTGACCAGTTTCTTTTGCTTGGCCCGAATCCGCTGTTCTTCCTCGATCCATTTGACCAGTTGCTTGCGGGTGGGGAATTGCTTGGAACAATGGCGGTATCCGCTCTTGCTCCGNNCGTGTCCTTCTCCCACCAGTCGGCCCGCCAAGCCGTAGAGCCGTCTGCGGTATTATCGCGGGCGGCTATGCGCGGATTCCAGCCCGCATCCTCGGCCAGTTTTTTCTTTTGATTGGCAGTCAATTCGGCTTGTTGTAGGGTGTCCATTGATGCGCTCCGTGGTGTATATGTTCGCTCTGAATCTAATGGGAATATATACCCTTTTTATATCCACGCAAGCGAAAAGTGAATAAAATATAGAAAATATGCTTGGTGCTTCGCTGATTTGTAATCAGAAGGTCATCGGTTCGAGCCCGATCGCCGGCTCCAATGCAAGAAAAGGAATGAAATCATGAAGTACATATTGGATATCGCGCTGATTCTGGGGCTGTGCTGGATGGGATATCTGTGGAACGGCGAAAAACAGAACGGACTGGACCAGAGCGATAAGATTGACGGACTGAACGCCAATGTGGCGCAGCTGCAACTGGCGCTCGACAAGGCGACGAACGCCTTCAATATGGCGTCCACCGACCTCGATGCGGCGAAGGCGCAGTTGGAGCAGTCGGCCAAGGACCTGCAGGGGAAGACGGACGAACTGGCGGCCAAGACGGCGGAAGCCAGCCAGTTGCAGGCGGATCTCGAAGCGAAGGTTGCGCGGGTCAAGGAGCTCGAGGGCTACAAGGCGAAGGCCATCGTGGCGGAAATGCCCAAGCCGCTCGCCCCGTCCGCACCGTAGCCGGGCGCGGGGCGGCGGACGCAGGGCTGGATTGCGAAAGGACCGGATCATGAATCGGAAGATCGTCGAGGGCGTGCATTGGGTGGGCTTCGTGGATTGGAATGTCCGGGATTTCCATGGATATGTGACGGACCGGGGATCGACCTACAATTCGTATCTGGTTCTGGACCGGGAGCCCGCGCTGGTCGATGCGGTCAAGGCGCCGTATGCGGCGGACCTGCTGCGGAACGTGTCCGAGCTGGTCCAGCCGGCGGACATCCGCTGGGTGGTCTGCAACCATGCGGAGCCGGACCATTCAGGCGCGCTGCCGGCGGTGATGGCCGCCTGCACCAACGCCACGCTGGTGTGCGACCAGAAGTGCCGGGATGTCCTCGCGATCTACTACGACGTCGCGAACTGGAAATTCCGGATCGTGAAGACGGGCGATTCGCTGCCGCTGGGCAAGCGCACGCTGGAGTTCATCGAGACGCCGATGGCGCATTGGCCGGAGAGCATGGCGACGTGGATTCCGCAGGACCGCCTGCTGTTCTCGATGGATGCGTTCGGCCAGCATTATGCGACGAGCGCGCGCTTCGATGACGAGGTGCCCGAGGGCGTCCTGCTGTTCGAGGCGAAGACCTATGTGGCGAACATCCTGATGCTCTATTCGATGCCGGTGGCGAAGGCGGTGGCGGCGGTGCGAAAGCTGGATCCGGCGGTCATCTGCCCGAGCCACGGCGTGGTCTGGCGCAACCGGATCCCGGCGCTGCTGGACCTCTACGACCAGTGGGCGGCGTGCCAGCCCGTGCGCAAGGTGGTCGTGATGTACGACACCATGTGGAAGAGCACCGAGGCGATGGCCGAGGCCATCGTCCATGGCGCGCTCGCCGAGGGCGGGCCTGCGGTGGAGGTGAAGTTGTTCCATGTGCGCGCGACGACGGGTACGCGCCTCGCCACGGAGATGCTGGACGCGGCGGCGTTCGCGGCGGGCTCGCCGACGCTGAATGGCACGCTGATGCCGGCGATGGCCGATGTCTTGACCTATTTGAAGGGCCTGCGGCCCGCGCACAAGGCCGGCTTCGCGTTCGGCAGCTTTGGCTGGGGCCGCGGGGGGCCCGAGGAAGTCGAGCAATACCTGAACGCGATGAAGGTCGAGCTGCTGCGCCCCGTGCTGAAGCTCAACTACAAGCCGTCTCCGGCGGGTCTGGAAGAGTGCCGCGAGGCGGGCCACCTGCTGGCGCGCCACGCCTTGAAGGTTTGTCCGGCTTGAGCGGGAAGGCCGGCCGGATGTCCAAGATCCTGGGCGTGGATTTCGGGGACCGCCGCACCGGCGTGGCCATCAGCGATGATTCGCGCGTGATCGCCTTTCCGCGCGAGACGCTCTCGTGCCCGCGCGTGGAGCAGGCCGCCGCCGCCGTCGCCCGCCTGGCGGAAGCCGAACGGGTCGCCGAGATTGTCGTGGGCTATCCGCTGAACATGAACAGCACCCAGGGGCCGCGCACGGCGCGCACGGACGAATTTCTCGCGGAGCTGGCCAAGCGCACCCGGATTCCCCTCCGGAAATGGGACGAGCGGCTCAGCACGAAGATCGCGGAGGCGGTGCTGATCGAGGCGGGGACCAGCCGGGGAAAGCGCCGGGGCGTGGTGGACAAGCTGGCGGCGCAGGTCATTTTGCAGGGCTATCTGGACGCGACGGGCGGGCTTCCCTCCGATGGAGAGGACCTGCCGTGAGCGGCCTTCCGTCGCCGGAGCGGAAGCCGCATGTGCGGCCGCCGAAGGGCGGCCGGCGCTATCGGATGACCATCGCCTACGACGGGACGGATTTTTTTGGCTGGCAGGTGCAGCCGAACAAGCCGACGGTGCAGGGCGCGCTGGAGGCGGCCTTGAAGCAACTGACGGGCGAGGATATCCGCGTGCATTCCTGCGGCCGCACGGATACGGGGGTCCATGCGCGGG
>DMJA01000158.1 GCA_003451935.1 Verrucomicrobiota bacterium
CTCGCGATATATCTCCCCACCCCCGACACGCGGATCTGCAGCAGCAACTGCTTCAGCACGTCCTCCGGACCTTCCGCCACCAGCTGGACCGAACCATCGTTGAGATTTTCGACGCCACCGGTCACTTCCAGGCGATTCGCAATCCCTCGTGCCGTGTAGCGGAAGCCCACGCCCTGCACCTCCCCTTCGTAGCGCACCCGGACCTGGCGCCTCGCCACGCTCATTGAACCAGCACCCGCGCCATCCGCATCCCGTCGTGATCCTCGATCGCCAGCCGGCCCGCCGCCACCAGCGGCGCCAGCCGCCGTTCCACCGCCGCGATCTCCGCCCCGGACGTTTCCGCCATCGCCTCCAGCGCGATCGGATGCCGCGCCAGAAGCTCCATCAGCGCCGAGTCCGACATCTCCGCCGGCGATTTCGTCCGCCCCGTGAACACGGGGATTTCCGCCGGCGGCGAGAACCACGGTGCGACGGTGCGCAGCCACGCCTCCGGCACCCGCGGCACCTCCACCCCCGCCATCGCCGGACGCGTGGTCGTGTTCAGGTGCACCGCATCCGCATGCAGCGACTTCGCCAGCTCCGCAATCGCTTTCACCTGCTCCGGCTCGTCGTTGAACCCCGGCAACAACATCACCTCGATCCATAGTTGGCCGGGATGCTCCTTCCTCAGGGCCCGCTCCCCCTCCAGCAATCGCGCAAACGTCACCCCCGCCGCCGGACGGTGGATCCGCGCAAACGACGCTTCGTCCCACGCACTCAGCGTCACCTTCACCACATCCGCTTCCGCCGCATCCCGCCGCACCTCCGGCATCCACATCAGCGATCCGTTGCTCAGCAGCGCCGTCTTGAACGGCCCCGAGGCCTTCACATGCCGCAGCACGTCGCCAAAGCGCAAGTGCATCGTCGGCTCGCCCGATCCCGACAGCGTCACGTAGTCCGCGCGATGCCCCCCCCCCGCCCAGCGGTCGAACTCCGCCAGCACCGCCGACGTCGGAACCCACTCCTTGCGTGCGCTCGTCAGCTCCGTCGTCCGCCCCACCTGGCAGAACACACAGTCCTCGGTGCACACTTTCACCGGATTCAGATCCACGCCCAGCGACAGCCCCAGCCGCCGCGACGGCACCGGGCCAAACAGATATTGATATTTCAGCTCCGTATTCACGCCTTCTACTTTCCCTCCCCCGCCCCCTGCTGTCAAACCCCGTGACCGGCATTTCCGCGCTTTCCATCCCGGGCCCCTTTTGGCAATGTGCCTCCGTTATGCCCCATTTGACGGCAAGGAAAAAACTGGCCTCTTCCCGGCGCGTGGTCGTGAAGATCGGGAGCCGCGTGCTCGTGCAGCGCAATGGCCGCCCCGACACCCGCCGCATGGCCGCGCTGGTGGACGGCATCGCCGCCCTGCGCCGCGAGGGCCGCGAAGTCATCGTCGTCTCTTCCGGCGCCATCGCCTGCGGCCTGCAGGCCCTGGGCATGAAGAAGAAGCCCGAGGACCTCCCCACCCTCCAGATGGCCGCCGCCGTCGGCCAATCGCGCCTCATGGCCGCCTACGACAAGCTTTTCACCCGCAAGAAATGCCGGATCGGCCAGGTCCTGCTCACCCACGACGACCTCGAACACCGCCGCCGCCACCTCAACGCCCGGAACACCATGCTCAAGCTCCTCGAGCACGGCGTCATCCCCGTCGTCAACGAAAACGACGTGGTCTCCGTCGATGAAATCAAGTTCGGCGACAACGACGCCCTGGCCTCGCGCACGGCGATGCTGGTCGAGGCCGACCTGCTTGTGCTGCTCACCACCGTCAATGGCTTCCATGCCACCGATGCCAAGGGCCGTCGCCGCCGGGTGCCCTTCCTCGCCGACGTCACCGCCGACACCCTTTCCCACACGAAGGGCAAAGGCAGCGAATTTTCCACGGGCGGCATGGCCAGCAAGCTGACCTCCGCCGCCGAGGCCGCCCGCATGGGCACCCCCGTCGTCATCGCCAACGGACGCCAGGACGGCGTCCTGCAAAAGATTGTTTCCGGCGCCGCCGTCGGCACGCTCATTCCCGCCGCCGGCTCGGCCGAAACCAACGGAACCTTGAACCACCGCCGCCGCTGGGTCGCCTTCTTCCACCATGCCCAAGGCCAGATCACCGTGGACGACGGGGCCCGCGACGCCCTTCTCAAGCGCGGCAAGAGCCTTCTTCCCGTCGGCATCCGCGCCGTCGCAGGCGATTTCTCCCCCGGCGACCTTGTGGACATCCACGACCTCGCGGCCAAGCGCATCGCCCAGGGCCTTACGGAATATTCCAGCGCCGAAATCCGCCTCCTCAAAGGCCTCAAAACCGATAAGATCCGCGAATTGCTCGGCAACGAAGCCCCCGGCGAAGTGATCCACCGCGACAACCTCGTCGTTCCAACTTGATCCCCATTGGATATTGATGATTGATTATTGGACATTGAATATTGAGATTTCACCGGTGCTGAACCGTTGAACCGGAGCCCCGCCATGACCCTGCATGAAACCATGATTGACATGGGCGATCAAGCGGTCGCCGCCGCGCGCCAGCTCGCCACCTTGGGCACCCGCCGCAAGAACCTCATCCTCGAGGCCATGGCCGAGGCGCTCGAATCCAGCCGCGAACGCCTCAAGGAGGCCAACGCCCGCGACATGGCTGCCGGACGCGACGCCGGCCTGTCCGACGCCATGCTCGACCGCCTCCTGCTCACCGACAAGCGCATGGATTCCATGATCAACGGCGTCCGCGCCCTCATCGGCCTCAAGGACCCCGTCGGCCAGAAGATCTCGCGCTGGATCCGCCCCAACGGGCTCGTCATCCAGAAAATCCGCGTCCCCATCGGCGTCATCGGCATCATCTTCGAATCGCGCCCCAACGTTACGGTCGATGCCGCCGCGCTATGCTTCAAGACCTCCAACGCCGTCATCCTGCGCGGCGGCCGCGAGGCGCTGGAATCCAACAAAGCCCTGGTCGACGCCCTCCAGGCCGGCGGCGCGCGCAAGGGGCTCCCCCCCCACTCCATCCAGCTCATCACCACCACCGACCACGAGGCCGTGCGCGAACTCGTGCAGCTCGAAGGCCGCGTGGACCTCGTCATCCCCCGCGGCGGCGAAAAGCTGATCCGCGCCGTCACCGACCAGGCCCATGTCCCCGTCATCAAGCACTACAAGGNNAGCACTACAAGGGCGTCTGCCACGCCTATGTCGATGAAGCCGCCGACCAGGCCCAGGCCCTCGACGTCATCGAAAACGCCAAATGCAGCCGGCCCGGCGTCTGCAACGCGCTCGAAAAAGTGCTCGTCCACGAGAAGATCGCCGGCGAATTCCTGCCCAAGCTCGCCGCGCGCATGGCTGACAAGCGCGTCGAACTGCGCGGCGACAACGCCGCCTGCGCCCTCGTCCCCTCCATGAAGCCCGCCACCGCCGCGGATTGGAACGAGGAATATCTCGACCTCATCCTGACGGTCGGCGTCGTGCCCTCCCTGGAGTCCGCCATCGCGCACATCAACCGCCACGGCTCGCACCATTCCGACACCATCCTCTCGGAAAACGAAAAGGCGCAGGAGAAGTTCCTCGAGCAGGTGGATTCCGCCTGCGTCTATGCCAACGCCTCCACGCGCTTCACCGATGGCGGCGAATTCGGCATGGGCGCCGAGATCGGCATC
>DMJA01000265.1 GCA_003451935.1 Verrucomicrobiota bacterium
TTCAAGGGCTCCCGCAAGAGCACGGCCTATGCCGGCACCATCGTTTCCCAGGAGGCCTGCAAGGTCGCCCTCGGCTTTGGCTTGCACGAGGTCGAGATCCTGGTGCAGGGCCCCGGTTCCGGCCGCGAGTCCGCCATCCGCGCCGTCCAGGCGGCGGGGCTGGTCATTTCGGGCATCCGGGACCTCACGCCGATCGCGCACAATGGCTGCCGCGCCCGCAAGGCGCGCCGCGTCTAATCATTTCAATCAGGGAGGAATTCGACCATGGGCAGATATATTGGACCGGCCTGCAAGCGCTGCCGCCGGCAGGGCATGAAGCTTTTTCTGAAGGGCGACCGTTGTTACATGGCCAAGTGCCCGATCGAGCAGGGGGCATCCGTCCCCGGCCCGCACGGTGGCCGCCGCCCTCGCCTGAAGGACTACGGCATCCAGCTGCAGGAGAAGCAGCGCCTCCGCAACATGTACGGCATGCAGGAAGGCCAGTTCCGCCTGTTCTTCCAGCGCGCCCTGCGCGCCCGTGGCGTCACGGGCGAACTGTTGCTGCAGGCCCTCGAAATGCGCCTGGACAACATTGTCTATCGCATCGGGCTCGCGCCTTCGCGCCGCGCCGCCCGCCAGTTCGTGCGCCACGGCCACATCCGCGTCAACGGCATCAAGGTCAACATCCCGTCCTACAAGGTGAAGCCCGGCGAAGTGGTGCAGGCACGCGATGTCAAGCATAGCCGCGAATATTCCAAGGCGCATCTCGACGCGGCCGAAAGCCGCGGCTGGCCCGTCTGGATGAACGTGGACAAGGCCGAATACAAGGCCGTGATCGACCACGTGCCCACCCGCGAGGAGATCGCTCCGGTCGTCAACGAGCAGCTCATCGTCGAATTGTATTCCAAGTAGCATTCTAAATTAACCCCCGCCATATGCTCCGGCCAACGCCCGGGGCTGGAAGGAAAACCCATGAATACCCGCCTGAACCGTTTCGAGATGCCCAAGTTCGTCGTCAAGGACGAAGCCACGGCCACCGCGACCTACGCCCAATTCACCGCCGAGCCCTTCGAAGCCGGCTACGGCCGCACCATCGGCAATTCGCTGCGGCGCGTGCTGTTGTCCTCGCTGGAAGGCGCCGCGATTTCCTCCGTGCGCATCCAGGGCGCCGAACACGAATTCTGCCACCTGAAGGGGTGCGTCGAGGACGTCACCGACATCGTGCTGAACCTCAAGAAGGTCCTGCTCAAGATGTATGCCCGCCAACCCAAGCTGCTCCGCATCAAGGTCAAGGGCCCCGGCGACGTCACCGCCGCCGACATCCAGTTGGATCCCTCCGTCGAGGTGCTCAACCCCGACCAGCACATCTGCACGCTGGACGGCGACGGCGTCTTCGATGCCGAGGTCGAGGTCAAGATCGGTCGCGGCTATTGCCAGGCCGAGTGGAACAAGAAGCCCGAACAGGAGATCGGCTTGATCCCCATCGACTCGCTGTTCTCCCCCGTCCGCCGCGTCAAGTACGCCGTGGACAACACCCGCGTCGGCCGGCGCACCGACTATGAAAAGCTGGTGATCGAGGTCTGGACGGACGGGCGCATCGGTCCCGACGAGGCGCTGACCCTTTCCGCCGCGATCCTGCGCCACCACCTCGACGTCTTCGTGAACTTCGACAAGGATATCGTCGAGTTCCAGGAGAGCGAGAAGACGTCCGACCCGGCCCGCGAGGAGCTCGCGAAGAAGCTGGCGATCAGCGTCAACGAAATCGAACTGAGCGTGCGCGCGGCCAACTGCCTCAACAACGCCAACATCACCACCGTGGGCGAGCTGGCGCAGAAGTCCGAGGCCGAGATGCTCAAGTACCGCAACTTCGGCAAGAAGTCGCTGAACGAGATCAAGCAGAAATTGACGGAGCAGGGTCTTTCGCTGGGCATGACCTTCGATCCCGCCCTGCTGAAGATCGCCAAGCCCGAAGAATAACCGAGACAGGAGACTTTCCATGCGCCATCGCAAGAACACCGTCAAACTGGGCCGCACCTCCTCGCAGCGCGAGGCGCTGTTTGCGAGCCTGGTCAGCAATCTGATCCTCGCCAAGCGCATCCAGACCACGCTGCCGAAGGCCCGCGCCGCCAGGCGCATGGCCGACAAGATGGTCACCGTGGGCAAGAAGGAGACGCTGGCGGCCCGCCGTCTGGCCCTGTCCCGGCTCAAGCAGGAAAAGGCCGTGGCCGAGCTCTTCAGCTCCGTCGCTCCCGCCATGAAGGATCGCCAGGGCGGCTACACCCGCATCATCAAGCTTGGCAAGCGCATGAGCGACAGCAGCGAGATGTGCATCCTGGAATGGGTGGACTTCGTCCCGAAGGCCAAGAAGGCCAAGGCCAAGAAGGAAGAAGCCGCGGCTCCCGCGGACGAGAAGAAGGCTGCGAAGACGGAGAAGAAGGCTGAAAAGCCGGCCAAGAAGCCCGCCGCCAAGAAGGCCAAGAAGGACGAAGAGAAGAAGTAATCTTCTTTCCATCCCTTGCGCGAAACGGCATCCGGTATCGGATGCCGTTTTGCTTACGCAGCTGCAGGGGCGGGAAGGATGGCTACCAGGCGTCGAAGGCGGCCGCGCCCTTGGTCCGGACTTCGCCGGTGGCGGCGGGGGAGAGGGTCTTGCCGGCGGAGTCGACGATGACCAGCGTGGGAATGCCCGAGACGGCGTATTTTTTTGCGAGGGCCGCGATGGGCTTGTCGCCGAAGGGAATGGCAAGCCAGGGCATTTCGTGGTCCTTCATGTATTTTTCCATGGCGGCTTCGTTTTGGTCGCTGGTGACGAGGACGATTTCAAAGGGTTTGCCTTCGGTCTGGATCTGGTTGTAGGCGGCGACGAGGAGGGGCGTGAACGCGCGGCAGGGGGGGCACCACGACGCCGAGAAATAGATGCCGATTTTCTTGCCGGCGAGTTCCGCGGTGGAGACCTTTTTGCCCTTGGCGTTGACGAGGCGCTTGCCGAAGAGAGCCTCCAGTTCGGGCGGAATCGGCGCG
>DMJA01000301.1 GCA_003451935.1 Verrucomicrobiota bacterium
CGTTTGGATCGCACAGGACGATGACATCCGCGTGGTTTTTGGCGGCGGAACGGAGCATCGAGGGCCCGCCAATGTCGATGTTTTCGATGGAGGGGCTTGTTTCGAAAGGGTAGAGATTGACGCAGACGAGATCAATGGGGGGAAGGCCGAGCTTGTTGCAGGTCTCCATGTCGTCAGGATTGGAGCGCCGCTGGAGGATGCCGCCATGGATTTTAGGATGCAGTGTTTTGACGCGGCCACCAAGGATTTCGGGATGGCCGGTGAAGGTGGAGACATCGAGGATGGCGAGGCCGGCGTCGCGCAAGGCGGCCGCGGTGCCCCCGGTGGATAGAATTTCGACGCCGAGCGCGGCGAGGCCGCGGGCGAAGTCGATGAGGCCGGTTTTGTCGGAAACACTAAGAAGGGCGCGCTGAACTTTCATACGGGGCCGGATTGTCCCACAGGAGCCGGAAAATGAGAAGGGCTTTTGGAAAGGGCGGCCGATGGGGCTATTTTGCCGGTTTCAGCATTCCCGCAAGGCATTGGGCCAGCGGATGGGAGTTACGGGTCGCCCTGTAAATCCGATTTTTTTGGCGAACAAGCCCCCCCCTCTCCAAGACTTGAAGGTGCCGAAAGAGGGAGTCGAATGGGATGCGCAACTCCATCCGGAGCATGGGGATGGTGCGGGGACCGTCCAACAGCTCGCGATAGATGAGAAGGCGCCGGGGATGTGACAGGGCGGTGGCGATGAGGCCGATTTCCTTGTCTTGGGCGGCGCCCCCGAGGGCGAAGGCCGCTTTCATGGCCAGCAGGAGTGGATGGGCGCTGGGGACCTGCGGATCTGGTTCCGGCAGATAGCGCACGAAAGATCCTTGTCGTTTGACGCCAATCAACCCGCGGGACTGCACGCGCCGGAGTTCCTGGCTGGCGCGGGACAGGTGAATCTCCGCCTCCTCCGCCAATTGGGAAACGCTATTGCCTGGCGTGGCCAAGACCAGGCGCAACAGGCGCAAACGGGTGGGGCCGGCCAAAACCCGGCAGGTACGCCAAAGGGTGGGGTTCAATTGCATCGGAAAACCTCCAGTTTCATTTGCAGACTTTATAAACTCTGCGATAGCTATTTCAACCAATATTTTCGATAAGAATATGAAATTTGATGTTCAAAAAGTCGAAAGTTTCATTCGCACACTTTATAAAGTCTGCGGGAGGGCTGAAGCGGCAGGGAAAGATTGCCGAAAAAAAAAGGGGCAACCGATTTCGAGACCGATGGGCCCGCGCCCACCGGGCGCATCTGCGATTCGGTGCAAGTTCGGGTCATGTTGAGCGGAGGCGCNNGCACCCAATCGCAGATGCGCCCGCGCCCACCGAAAACGGCGGGGAAAAGGTTGATTTTGGGACGCTGGTTGCCTATCGTCCCTCTGTTTTCGCATCAACGGCGATTTAGGAGCAAGGGCATGAAAATTTCAGTGGTGGGAACAGGCTATGTCGGGCTGGTGACGGGTGCGTGCTTTTCGGACGCGGGGCACGAGGTGCTGTGCATCGACAACGACCCGAAGAAGATCGACCTGCTGCACAAGGGGGTCATGCCGATCTACGAGCCGGGGCTCGACGAGATCGTGGCGCGCAACGTGAAGTCGGGGCGGCTGAAGTTCAGTACGTCCATCGCGGAAGGCACAGCCTTTGCGGAAGTGATTTTCATCGCCGTGGGGACGCCCCCCGGCGTGGGCGGCGAGGCGAACATGACCTACGTCGAGCAGGTCGGCCGCCAGGTGGCGGAGCACATGACGAGCTACCGCCTGCTGGTCGAAAAGAGCACGGTGCCGGCGAAGACGAGCGAATACCTCAAGCGTACCATCCTGAAATATCTGCGCGAAGACACCGATTTCGACGTGGCGTCGAATCCGGAATTTTTGCGCGAGGGGACGGCGATCGAGGACGCGACCCATCCGGACCGCATTGTGGTGGGCGTGGAGAGCCAGCGGGCAGGCGACCTGCTGGAGGAAATCTACCGGCCGATCCTGCAGAAGGGCGGCGGCGAGTTTTTGCGGATGAGCGTGACGAGCGCGGAGCTGACGAAGCACGCCTCGAACTCGTTCCTCGCGATGAAGATTTCCTACATCAACGCGGTCGCGCGCATCTGCGAGCTGGCGGGCGCGGACGTCGGCCAGGTGGCGAAGGGCATGGGGCTCGACCCGCGCATCGGTCCGCGCTTCCTGAGCGCGGGCGTGGGCTACGGCGGTTCGTGCTTCCCGAAGGACGTGGACGCGTTCGTCCGGCTGAGCGATGCGCTGGGGATCGACTTCAAGCTCCTCAAGGAAGTCCAGGCGATCAACAAGACCCAGCGCGAATACGTGATGAAGAAGATCAAGCAGGAGCTCTGGGTCGTGCAGGACAAGACCATCGCGATCTTCGGCCTGGCGTTCAAACCCGAGACGGACGACGTGCGCGAGGCCCCAAGCCTTTATTTCGTGCCGAAGCTCGGGGAAATGAAGGCCAAGCTGCGCGCGTGGGATCCGGTGGCGGAAGGCAAGTTCAAGGAGATCCATCCCGAGCTGGAATGCGTGCCGGACCTCTACGAATGCGCGAAGGGCGCGGACCTGGTCCTGATCCTGACGGAATGGGACGCGGTGAAAAAAATCGACCTGAAGAAGCTGAAAGAAATCATGGCCTGCCCCGTGATCGTGGATGGCCGCAACGTCTTCAAGCCCGAGGAAATCCGAGCGCTGGGCTTCACCTACCACAGCGTCGGGCGCAACTGAAATCGAGCGGTCGGCGCGGAGTGTGGTAGATTCCTTTCCGGAAAACACGAGGGTTGGAGGTACAGGATGAGCAAGAAGAACCAAGAGCCGGGGCGAAAAGACGCGGGCTTCACGTTGATTGAAATCCTGCTGGTGGTGGTGATCATCGGCATCCTGGCGGCGATTGCGGTGCCGCGTCTCGGCGGCCGCGTGGGCCAGAG
>DMJA01000129.1 GCA_003451935.1 Verrucomicrobiota bacterium
GCACCAGACTGCCATTGTAGTTGAGCGAATTCACATAGTCGAGGCTGGAGGATCCGGCCAGAAGAACGTACTGGGGACGCGCGGCCCAATTTTGCGCGGCGTAGGCCATGAACCGGCGGATGGCTTCCGGCGTTTTCAGGCCGTTTGAAAATTCATTGTACACATCGTCGATGAGCACGGTGCAGGTCTGGAGATTGGAAATGGTCCCCGCCCGGAAATCCGCCAGCCGCCGGGTGTCCGCCTCCAGGATTGGATGCGTGATGAGCAGATAATCCACGCGGTTGGTGGTGGCGCGAAGGACGGAGGGCGGCACGCTCTCGACGACCATGTTCGTCAGGGCTCCGGCCGGGGTGAAGGCGACATGTCCCATGTTCCCGTTGGTGGAAGCGGTGAAACTGACGGAAAACAGATCGTCCGCTTCCATGTCGATCCGGATGTTTTCCACCTCGCGGATCTGCCGGGAATCCAAGATCTCCACCACGCGGATTCCGTTGGTGGTGAACGCGGAAACATGCTGGTTGGTTGTTTCCGCCAGTGGCACCTGCAAATAGTCGTTGGTCGCCTGGGCATCCATCCGGTAGGTCAGGCTGAAATGGTCGAGCAGCACCGTGCCATAGGGCACCCCGGCATCCAGAACAGCCCGAAGGGTCAGGGTGTTGTTCCCATTGCTCAACACCGCAACCGGCACCGGGAAATTGGTGAGGTGCGGCAGGTCCTGCTCCCAAATGGCATGGCCGATTTCCGTGCCATTGAGGGAAACAACCACATGGTGTTCGTTGGGGACGCCGGTATTGGAGGCCCCCTGCAGATGGATGTCGAGAAGCGCCTCGGCGGCGTTCGTGTCGATCCGGGTCGTTTGGAAAACAAGGCTGGTTGGCGTCGGAGTTGTGGCCGCCGTCATCTTGAACCAAAACCAATAATCGTCCAGTTCCGCCTGCAAGGCGATGAATTGCTGCAGGAGCTGCCGCTCAAAATGATCCGTTTGAACCACGGACAGGGGAGCGAACGCCGCGTCGGGGGGCACGCCCTGGACCGACGGAATGACGAGCCCGGGGCTTTCCCGTTCGAGCCAAAAGACATTGTGGAGGGTGTACAAATCCTCGTAGCCCGGATTGTAAAAATAGAGGGCTTCGTTGTTGGTTTCCGGAATCCAACTGCATTTTTCGCCTTGGGAGGACAGGCGCAGGAAATTCTGCCCAATCCAATCCTGGACCTCGTTGGTTTCCGCCCCAAACTTTTCTGCGAGGGTTGCGGCGGCCAGGCGGTACAGGCCGGGATCCTTGACCGTGATCTTGATCCGGCCACCGGTGTTGGTGGAGCGCTTGAGGGAGGCCTTCTGGATTTCGTCGGCGGTGAGGGACGCCTGCGCGAGCAGGTCCGTGGAAACCGGGGGGGATACCGTCCGGTAGCGCGGGAGTTTGGCGGCCCGCGGCGCGGGTTGGACGGACGGCTGGAAGGCCAGCGGCACCGGCTTGCTCCGGGCCCGGCTGCCGTCGGCAAACACCATTTCGATTTGATAGATGTACGTGTCCGCCACCGGAGGCGGCGAATCCCGATATTCATAGGTTCCGCCATATTCCAGCGTGTCGTACAGGAATTCGGGATTGATCCGTTCGGCTTTCCGTGTGGTTCCAGAACTACGGAAGACATCGAAGCCCACCAAGCCGGCATCGCCTTCCAGCCGCCAGGAAAGGACCACCTCCGCCCCTTCCTGCACCGCCGAGGATTCAAGCTGCCGGGCGAATTCCCCTTCGGCCATCGGCCGCCGGCCGGCATCTTGGGCGAGGGCGACCGAAACCGCCAGCCCCATCCAAACGCAAAGCGCAATTTTTTTGATGGTTTCCATATGTTTGATATGATGAGTGCATCTTACCGCCGCCCGGGGCGGGAAGCAAACCGATTAGCAGTGGAAGTTGGCAAATATTGATGTATTGTTATTAAACATGAGCCAGAAGACCATCTCCAACGCAAGACAGGGCGGACATTGCAGCCGCTTGTGGTTCTGCTTGGCCTGGTCGCTGGCTTGCGGTCTCGCCGGGGGGGCCACCGCCGCTGACGTGCTGTTGCCCGCCCAAGACGGAACCGTGGGCAATCCCCGCGCCACAGAGGAACAAGCGGGTTTCTCCGACGAATATCCCGCCCACTTTGCGGCGGTGGAGTCGTTTTTCATGTCCGCCCGCGAAATCACCAAGGCCGAATGGGATGCGGTGCGCGACTGGGGATGGGCCAACGGCTACGACGATCTGCCCTCCGGTTCGGGCGGCACCGCCGCCGATCCCACCCATCCCGTGGTGGATGTCTCTTGGCACGATGCCGTCAAGTGGTGCAACGCCCGCTCGGAAATGGACGGAATTCCTCCCGC
The DNA here is from genome assembly GCA_003451935.1 of Verrucomicrobiota bacterium. GTDB lineage: Bacteria > Verrucomicrobiota > Kiritimatiellia > CAIQIC01 > Lenti-01 > Lenti-01. The sequence continues at coordinate 2,363 of DMJA01000129.1, forward strand.
CTATTATCTGGATGATGTCTTCGGCGCCGCCTATCGCACCGGGGAGGTGGACCGGATCCATGTCCGCTGGAACGGCTCGGGACATCGGCTGCCCACCGAACAGGAATGGGAGCTGGCCGCGCGGGGCGGATTGGCCGCCCAGGATTATCCGTGGGCCGGCGCATCGGTGTTCTATCCTGAAAACATTTCTCCGGCCCTGGCCCAATTCCAAGCCGATGGCACACTGCCACCGGGACAGTTCGCCGCGAATGGCTATGGCCTCTTCGACATGTCTGGGAACGTCGCCGAGTGGTGTTGGGACTGGCATGACTCAGACGCATACGATGTCCCCTCCCCTTACGGCCCGGACGAGCCGGCTTTTTCGCGCATGAAGGTGGTTCGCGGCGGATCCTGGCGGTCGGGCCCCGCCGACCTGCGCGTCTCCGCGCGGGGAATGGCCCGCCCGGACCAACGGCAGCCCCACCTGGGGTTCCGGACGGCCCAAGGCGGCTATTCCTTCGCCATCCAGTCGGAACATGGCACGGCCGCCCCGGCCGTCAGTACCTATGTCCTGCTCGAAGGCGCCGCGCTCACGAACTCCGTGGCCTCCCCGGAGACGATCGGCACGACGCAATATGTCTGCACCGGCTGGACGATGGTCGGGAACGAACCGGCGAACGGAACCACGACGCAATTCGTGGCGACCCTGACCAACGATGCCGTGCTGACGTGGCTGTGGACAACCAATTACTGGCTCCAGTCCGCCGCCGGAACAAACGGCTCCGTGGATGTGGGCGAGGGTTGGCAGCCGGCGGGAATCCCGGCGCAGATCACCGCCACGGCGGATCTGTATTATCATTTCTCCCATTGGAGCGGCGATGCGGATTCAACCGCCAATCCCCTGGATCTGCCGATGGACGGGCCCAAATCCGTGGCCGCGAACTTCGCGGAAAACTGGACGGTCAACAAGCCGACGCCGGAATGGTGGCTGGCGAACTTCGGCATCACCAACGATTTTGAAACGGCCGTGCTCGACGATCCCGATGGCGATGGCGCGGACACCGGCGATGAATTCGTGATGGATACCGACCCGACGCAAAGCAACTCGGTCCTGCGGATCTCGCACATGGGCCTGGCCTATGGGACGAAATATGCGGACGTGGTGTGGACCAACGATGTGGAGCCGTTCGAAATCGTCACCCAGCGGATCTATGAAGTCGTCGGCCACCGGATCGCCTGGCCTTGCTCAACAGGCCGGGTGTACGACGTGCTTTTCGACACCTCCATGCCCCCGACCGAGTGGCTGCCCATGGGCGGCATGACCAACCTCGTCCCGGACAGCACCACGTTGGCCATCACCAACCGGCTGAACGAACCCGGGAAGCGGTTCTACCTCCTGCGGGCCAGGCTGCCGTAGCGGGAATCGGGTGGGGCTCCTTAGAGCAGTTCCGGAAATCATGCAGCCACTCCGGCCGGACAAAACAGCCCGGCTCGGCAGGGACGCCTCG
>DMJA01000230.1 GCA_003451935.1 Verrucomicrobiota bacterium
TGCACCCAATCGCAGATGCGCCCCCCATGACCCGAGCCCGTTTTCTTCTGTTGCCCGGACGCGGTGGGTTGGGCTAGTATCCGGCGTTCAATAAATGAGGAGAGTGTCGCATGGACCCCATTAAACTCGGATTGCCCAAGGGCAGCTTGCAGGAAAGCACCTTCGCGCTGATGAAGAAAGCGGGCTGGAACTTCAAGCTCAGCTCCCGCTCCTATGTGCCGTCGGTAGACGATCCCGCCATCGCCGCGCGTCTCATCCGCCCGCAGGAGATCGCCCGCTACGTCGAACTCGGCCTCCTCGATGCCGGCCTGACCGGCTACGACTGGATCTACGAGAACGGAGCCGACGTCGTCGAGGTCGCCGAGCTGTGTTATTCTAAGGCGACGAGCAACCCCGTCCGCTGGGTCGTCGCCGTCCCCAACGACTCGCCCATCCAAAGCGTGAAGGACCTCCAAGGCAAGCGCATCGCCACGGAGGCCGTCGGCCTGACCAAGCGCTATCTCGCCGACCACGGCGTCACCGCCGAGATCGAGTTCTCCTGGGGCGCCACCGAGGTCAAGGCTCCCGAGCTGGTCGATGCCATCGTCGAGCTCACGGAGACGGGCTCTTCCCTCCGCGCCAACCAGCTGCGCATCATCGACACCGTCCTGACCTCGACCACCCGGCTCATCGCCAACAAGGACGCCTGGGCCGATGCGGGCAAGCACGCGAAGATCGAGCAGATGGCCCTCCTGCTGATGGGCGCGCTCAATGCCGAAACCAAGGTGTTGCTGAAGATGAACGCCAAGAAGGGCGATGTGGCCGCCATCTGCGGCGTGCTGCCGGCGTTGCACGCCCCCACCGTCAATCCGCTGGGCGATGCCAGCTGGGTCGCGATCGAAACGGTCGTGGACGAAGCCATTGTGCGAGAGATCATCCCGCAGCTGAAGGCCGCCGGCGCTTCCGGCATTATTGAACTTGCATTGAACAAGGTGGTGCCGTAAAAGCATCCCGCATTGATTATAGAGCATTAAGGAGACAAGCATGGGTTCCGTCAAAAAGAAACGCCGCTTGAAGATGGCCAAGCACAAACGCCGCAAACGTCTGCGCGCGGACCGTCACAAGAAGAAATAAAAGGGGCTTGCGCCATGCGCAGCGCACGCCCGTGTAGGCTCGCGCTCGGCCTCGTCCTCTTCGGCGTCGCGGCCGGTTGCCGCTCGCTTCCTGGCCCTCCGTCTTTGCTGGACGGAGGGCTTGTTTCGTCCCCCGCCCCCCTCCCCCCCGACCGGGAACAGGCCGCACAGGCCCATGCCTTCTATTCGATCGGCATCCACCACGAACTGGCCGGCGAATACGCCCCCGCCTACGACGCCTATCGCAAGGCCGCCGAATTCGATCCCGGCAACGAGCGTCTGGTGTTGCGCATGGCCTCGACCCTCGTGCTGCAGCGCAAGACCGAGGACGCCTTGCGCGCGGTCGAGGATTTCCTGGAACGTAATCCCGGCTCCGAGGGCGCCCTGCTCTGGCTGGCCACCTTCTATGGCAGCACCGGCGATCCGGCGCGCGTCGTCGAACTCTTCCAACGGATGACGCGCCAGTTTCCGTCCAAGCCGCTCGGTTGGTTGCAGCTCGCCGCCGCCACCGCTCGCGCGGGCGACACCAATGCCGTCGAAAAAATCCTGGAAAATGGCCTCTCCAAGGCGAAGCCCCCCACCGCGCTCCGCCAGGAGCTTGTCCGCATCCAGCTCGCGCGCATGGCGGCCGCCGAAGACCCCGCCCGGAAAAACGAGGCCCGCCGCCAAGCCATCGCGCTGTTGCGCCAGATTGCCGGGGAACTTCCAGGCGACATGGATACGCTCTACGCCCTCGGCGATCTGCTGGTGAAGGACGGGCAGCTCGGTGAAGCCGTCCTGACCTACGAAAAGATCGAGAGGCTCCAGCCGGCCGACCTTCAGGTCAAGCAGCGCCTCGCCCGCACCTTCCTCGCCATGGACGACCAGCCCAAGGCGATCGCCGTGCTCGAAGGGTTGGCCCGCGAGCGGGAAAGTCCTTCCAACATCCACTATTATCTCGCCGAGCTCTATCTGCAGTCCGGCGATGCCACCAACGCCGTTGCCCATTTCCGCACGGCGGCCGACGCGTCGCCCGGCGACCCCGCTCCCTGGCTGAAGCTGGCCGCCCTGCAGGCCGAGGACAACGAGGAGGCGGCCGTCGCCACCCTTTCCGAGGCGCTTGAAAAGATGCCGGGCGATCCCAAGCTCCTTGAAGTCCTCGCGCTGGTCCGCCAGCAGCAAAAGCGCTACGAGGAGGCGGCCGGCCTCATGCAACAGGCCTACGACGCCGTGGTCGCCAAGGATCCCGATGCCATCCCGTCCAACCTCTTCTTCTACAACTACGCCATCCTCTGCACCCATCTGCGCCAATCCAAGGATGCCGCCCGCTGGCTCCAGCGCGCCAGCGAGCAGGAGCCTGCCCTGCTGGAGCTCTACATGCAACGCACCCTGACCGGCACCGGCACCTTCCGCAAGAGCGCCATCGGCGTCCTTCGCGCCCTCGCCAAGCTGCCCAGCACCGAATCCGCAACCATCCACACCCATCTGGCCAATCTTTATTTGTCGCAGGACCGCGCCGACCGCGCCATCCGCGAATTCGAGGCCGCCATCGAAATCGCCAAGAAGGAGCCCCTGCAGGCCACCGTCCTCACCCCCCGGTTCTACTTTTGGTTCGGCGTCGCCCTCGACCAGGCCAAGCAACCCGAACGCGCGGTCGAAATGTTCGAGACCTGCCTCTCGCTGGATCCCGAATATGCCGACGCGCTCAACTATCTGGCCTATCTATGGGCGGTGCGCGGCGAACGCCTGGACGACGCCCTGGGCCACATCCAAACCGCCCTGGCCCTCGATCCGGAAAATGCGGCCTATCTCGACACCCTTGGATGGGTTTACTACCAACAAGGCCGTTTCGCCGACGCCCTCCAGTTGCTGGAACAGGCCGATGCGCTCCGCCCAGAGGATCCTGAAATCCTCGACCACCTCCAAAAGACCCGCGAAAAACTCGCTCCCTGACCCTTCCTCCCCTCCTTGGAAGACCACGAAATCCAGCCCTGCCTTGCAGTCTCACTTATTATAATAAGCGAGACTAGAATCTGCAATATTTTTAGGAATTTATAGGTTTTTCACCCAAGTATGCCGTCTCGCTTATTATACTATGCGAGACACCTTTATACTTCCCCTGTTCATGGGTCTTGCATTGGCGGAATTTTCCAATGGGCCCACCGCCGTTTTCCAGCGCGGGGAAAGACGGGCGCATCTGCGATTGGGTGCAAGTTCGGGTCATGTTGAGNNGCACCCAATCGCAGATGCGCCCAGGAAAGACGGATTCAGGGATTTCTTGTCTGCTGGATGATCTGCCGCTCGCTATCGGCGAGGATGCGGTGCAGTTCGTGCGGGTGGTCGGTCCCGCGCATTTCCAGCAGGAGGCTCGTCTGGTGGCACATCATGCACAGGCGCGCCAGGACATGCAGATGGATGCGGTCGTCCTGGCAGCAAATCAAGAAAAAGATGTCCGTCGTCGACCGGTCGGGCGAGCCGAACGGGATCTGGGCGACGGTCTTGCCCACCACCACGAAGGAATCCTCGAACATATAGGGTTCGTGGTTTCGCGGATGCAGCAGCGCGAGGCCGCCGGACAGCGCCGTGGAGCACAGCTTCTCGCGCTCGACCAGGCTTTCGACCAATTCCCCGCGATAGCACAGCAACCCCGTGCGGTCGGCCAGATCCACCATCTGGCGGATCACCGACGATTTGCTGCGGCAGGTCATGCCCGCCTCGATCCATTCCGGCTTCATCAACGCCGGAATGATGGCAGCCTCGTCCGACAAATCGTGGTATTTCGCCGTGGTGCGGCGGTGGAAATCGGACAGCTTCTCTT
>DMJA01000087.1 GCA_003451935.1 Verrucomicrobiota bacterium
GCCGCAGCCGAACACGCAGACGAGGCGGCCGGGCGCGGTCTCGCGCAGGGTTTGCAGGACGTTGCGCAGGGCATCCTCCGTGTGGGCGTAGTCCACGAAAAGGTGCCGGCCTTTGGGGTCTGCGATGCACTCGAGGCGACCGGGCACGACGGACATCTTTCCCAGCGCGGCGGCCATGGTTCCGGGCGGCACGCCCCGCGCGCCGCAAAGGGCCAGCGCGGCCAGCGCATTCATGACGTTGAAACGTCCGGCCAGCCCCATATCCACACGCACCTCGCCCCACGGGCCGGTTGCAAGAAAAGACGATTTCGTCTCGGTGAGCTGGATGTCCGTGGCGCGGACCCTCGCCTCCGGCCCGCAACCATAGGTGACGAGGCGGTCGCCGAAATCCAGTTCCTGGACGAGGCGGCGGCCATAGGGATCGTCGAGGTTCACGACGGCGGGAGCGTCGGACGACTGCCCGGCCAGCTCCTCGAACAAGCGCTTCTTGGCATCGAAATAGGCGTCCATCGTCTTGTGGAAATCGAGATGGTCCACGCTCAAATTGGTGAAGGCGGCGGCNNGCGCAGACGCTGGGCGGCGAGCCCCTGCGAGGACACTTCCATGGCCAGGGTCCGGCAGCCGGCCTGGAGGGCTTCGTGGAACATCCGCTGCAGGTCCAGCGATTCGGGCGTGGTCCGCGTGGCCGGGATGAGGCGGCCGCCGAATTCGTAGTGGATGGTGCCAATCAGTCCGCACTCGGTCCCCGCGGCGCGCAGGATGTCGCGGACCATGAAGACGGTGGTGGTCTTGCCATTGGTGCCGGTGACGCCGACGACCTCGAGCGTTCCAGAAGGATGCCCGTAGAATTCCGCGGACAGGTCGGCCAGGGCGGTGCGCGCGCAGTCCACGGCGACACCGGCGGTTCCGCGCGGCAAGCGCACGCCTTTTTCGTGGACAACGGCGGCGGCCCCATGCCGCACCGCTTCTTCGATATATAGGCCGCCGTCGGTCTTTTCGCCGGGTAGCGCGAAAAAGAGGCTGCCGGACTGCACGGCGCGCGAGTCGTAGGCAAGGCCGGTGATTTCGAGATTGGCGGCCCCATCCAGCGCGGCGGACGGGACCGCCTGGAGCAGGCGGCCCAGTTTGGCGGCGCGGACAGGCTTGTTCATGGCTGGCCCAGCAGGATCTTGTCGTAATAGGCCATCTCGGCGGCGTCCACGGGGCGGATGTCGAGATAGTGCGCCACCGGCTCGGCGATGGTCGCGAACACCGGGCCGGCGGTCACGCCACCGGTGCGCAGGGGCTGGGGATTGTCGAGCACGACGATGATGCCGATCTCGGGCCGTTCGGCGGGGAGCATCCCCATGAAGGAGGAGACGTTCTCGTTCTTCACATAGCGGCCATCCACGATTTTCTCGGCCGTGCCGGTCTTGCCGGCGACATTGTAGCCGGCGATGGCGGCGCGGGTCCCGGTGCCGCCTTCGCGCGTGACCTCCGCCAGCATGTGGCGCATCAGCGCGGCGGTGCGCTCGGTGATGGGCCGCGTCAGCGCCTCGGGCTTGTTCTCCCGCAGAACCACGCCATCCTTGTCCACCACCTTCCGGACCAGATGCGTCTTCATCAAAAAGCCGTCGTTGCCGATGCAGCACAGCACGTTCAGCATCTGCAGGGCCGTGACGGCGATCGAGTGGCCCATCGCAATGCGGGTGATGTCCACCTTGGCCCAGCGGGCAACGGGGTTGAGGATGCCGGTTTCCTCGCCCGGGACCTCGATGCCGGTGGGCGCGCCCAGACCGTAGGACTTCAGGTAGCGGTACAGGCGCTCCGGGCCCAGCATCACCGCGATCTTGGCCGCGCCGATGTTGCTGGACTTGCGCAAAATGCCCGTCACGTCCAGCGTGCCGTAGGGGTGGAAATCGCGGAGCGGGCGGCCGGCGTAGAACCACATGCCGTTCTCGCAGTCGAACAGGTCGTTGGTCGAGATCAGTCCTTCGTTGAGGGCCGCGGCCACGACGCCAACCTTGAACACCGACCCGGGCTCGAAGTTCACGCCCACCGCGCGGTTCAGGCGCGTGTCCGCGTCGGTTTGGTTGTATTCGTTGAGGTCGTAGGCCGGGCGCGAGGCCATCGCCAGGATGGCCCCGGTGCGGACATCTTCCACGATGGCCCAGGCCGCCTTGGGATGGAAATTGGTCATGGCCGCGTCGAGCGCCTTCTCGACGAAATGCTGGATATTCAAATCCAGCGTCAAGTAGATGTCCGCGCCCTCCTGCGGCTCGATCTCCAGCGTGCGGCGGGTATAGATTTCATGCCGGCGGCCGTCCCGCTCGCTCTGGCGCAGGCCGGGCCGGCCCTTCAACAGGGAGTCCCAGCGCTGCTCGATGCCGGCGCTGCCCACGCCCTCCTTGTTGGAAAAGCCCAAGGCATGGCAGGCGGCGGAGGCGTGGGGATAGTAGCGGGTGGTCAGCGGTTCGAAAAACACGCCGGGCAACCGGAGGCGCGCCACCTCGGCGGCGACCTCCTCGCGGACCAGTCGGGCCACGGGCTCGTAGCGGCGGCCCGGGCGGTTCACGCGGCCATAGACCTGCTCCGGCGGCAGCTGGAGCACGCGGGCGAGCTGCGCGCTCACGGCCTGCGCCTGGCCGTTGCTCAGGACGACGAGCGGGTCCACGCAAACGGTCCGGACCGGCAGGTCCAGCGCCAGCAGCTGGCCGTTGCGGTCCAGGATCCGCCCCCGCCCCACCAGGATCTTCTCCTCCACGGTGCGCATGTTGCGCACCCGGTTTTTCAGGGATTCGTTTTTCCCCAGGTGCAGGAAGCCCAGCCGCGCCGCCAGGCCCGCCCAGACCGACAGCAGGACGACGGCGACGAATGTCGTCCGCCAGATGTAGCCGCGGTCAATCACGCGCCGACACGCCGCCCCGAAGCGCGTACAGGGCCGGTTCGTCCGGCTCCGACGCGCGCAGGCGGATGATGTTTTGCTCGGCCGGCCACGACATCGCGATGCCATGGGCCGCCATCAGGCGTTCCATGTTGCCGAAGGAGCGCGCCATGGCCCAGTTGCGCTCCTCGTTCAACACGCGCTTGTGCAGCTCGGCGCGCTCGGCCTCCAGCTTCTTGATCTGCCGGCCGATGTCCTCGCACGTGTTGTGCAATCCCAGATAGACCATCGCCAGGCCCGCAGCCAAAACGAAGATCGCGATGCCCCAGACCATCGGCCGGTGGTTTTCGCGCCCGTTCTTCAGGTTTCTTCTTGCCATGTCACGCCATCCTTTCCAACACCCGCAGCTTCGCCGAACGCGCCCGCGGATTCCTTGCGATCTCTTCTTCCGTGGCGACCACCGCCTTGCGCACCACCCGGCGCGCCCGCGGCAGCTGGCCGCTCCAGCGCGACCCGCCTTTCGCCAGCGATTCCATCCGGCCCTCGTGGGCCGCCATGAACTGCTTCACCATCCGGTCTTCCAAACTGTGGAAACTGATCACCGCCAGGCGACCGCCGGGCGCCAGCAGGTCCAGCGCCGCCGGCAGGGCCGTTTCCAGCGCGGCCAGCTCGCCGTTCACCGCCATCCGCAGCGCCTGGAAGGTCTGCGTGGCCGGATGCGTGCGGCCGCGCCGGCCGCCCTTCACCTGCGACACCAGTTCCGCCAACTGCGACGTGGTCTCCAGCGCCGCGCCGCGCGTCCGCGCCGCAACCACGGCCTTCGCGATCCGCCGCGACATCGGCTCCTCGCCATATCGCCAGAGCACGTCGGCCAGTTCCGCCTCCGGCAGCCGCTGCAGCAACTTGGCCGCCGTCAGTTCCTGCCGGTCGTCCATCCGCATGTCCAGCGGGCTGTCGCGCAGGAAACTGAATCCGCGCTCCGCCCGGTCGAGCTGCATGGACGAGACGCCCAGGTCCAGCAGGATGCCGCGCACCTCGCGAACGCCATGCCGGGCGGCCACCTCGGCCAGCTCCGAAAAATTCGCCCGTTCCACCACCACCCGCGGCCCGAAGGGGGCCAGCGCATCCCGCGCCAGCGCGAGCGCCTCGGCGTCGC
>DMJA01000172.1 GCA_003451935.1 Verrucomicrobiota bacterium
CAGGTCAAGCTGCTGCGCGTGCTGGAAGACCGGGAGGTCATGCGCGTGGGCGGGCAGGAGAGCTTCAAGGTGGATGTCCGGCTGGTATCGGCCACGAACCGCGATCTGGAGGCGAAGGTGGCCGCCGGCGCGTTCCGCCAGGATCTGCTCTACCGGTTGCAGGTCGTCGGCCTCCTGCTGCCGCCGTTGCGCGAGCGGCGCGGGGACATCCGCCCGCTGGCGGAGCGGTTCATTGCGATGGCGCAGATGGAGCACGGAAGGCGCATCCGCGAAGTGGAGCCGGAATGGCATGCGCGCCTCGAAGCCCATGCCTGGCCCGGCAACATCCGCGAACTGAAGAACACGGTGGAAGCCGCCGTGGTCACCGCGCCCGGCGAGAGGCTGGAAGCGGCGCGCTTGCGGCTCGATGGCCCCGCCGCAAAACCGGAAGCCGGCGGCTGGACGATTCCCCAGGGCATGACGCTGGAAGAAATCGAGAAAATGATCCTGGAAGAGGCGTTGCGGCGGAATGGCGGCAACCGGAGCCTGACGGCGGAACAACTTGGCCTTTCGCGCCGCACCATCCAGCGCAAGATCCAGGATTACGGCCTGCCGTTCTAAAAAAGCGAAAAGGCTATTCCTGCGAAGGCCGCGCCGAGCATAAGCAGGGCGGGGTGGAGGTTCTTCCACAGGAAGAGGCCGAGGGCAACGGCAAAGAGGACGATGGCGTGGGGCGGAGGAACCCGCGCGCCGGAGGGGACGAGGGCCAGGGCGAGCCGGATGGCGGTGGCGGCGAGGAGGCCGACCAGCGCGGGCATCAGGCCGCGCATGGCGGCGCGGAAGGCGGGGCGGTCGCGCAGGTGCATGGCGATGACGCCCAGCGCCAGCAGGAGGATCGCGCCGGGAAGGCATACGCCGATGGTTGCCGCGATCGAACCGGTCAGCCCCGCCACCTGGTAGCCGGCGAAGGTCGCCAGATTGACCGCGATGGGGCCGGGCGTGATTTCGGAAACGGCCAGCACGTCCAGAAAGCGCTCCGAGGCCAGCCAACCGTTGGCCACGACTTCGTCCTGCATCAAGGGGATCATGTTGTAGCCGCCGCCAATGCTGAACAGGCTGATCTTGAAGAAGGTCCAGAACAGCAGGAGGTGCGTGCTCATGGCGCGGCCTCCATTTTCCGGCGGAGGAAATGGATCGCAAGGCCGGCGGCCGCGCCCAGAAGGATGAGGGGGATGGGACCGAGGATTTTCGAAAGCATCAGGCCCGCGCTGGCGCCGGCGGCTAGAAGGAAGAGCGGGGACCGGAATCCGTTGCGCCCGAGGCGAAGGGCCGCCCCGGCAACGATGGCCACGACGGCGGGGCGCAGTCCGGAGAGCGCGGCGGCGACCCAGCGGTTTTCCCAATGCCCGGTGAACAAAGCGGCCAGGGCCAGGATGATGAAAAACGAAGGCAGGGCCACGGCGACGGCCGCGACCAGCGCCCCGCGCTTGCCGGAGAGCCGCAGGCCGGAGAGGACCGCGAAATTGACGATGATGACGCCCGGCACGGATTGGGAAATGGCGTAGGTCTCGGTGGTCTCGACTGGCGTGAGCCAATGCCGGCGGTGGACCAGTTCCGCTTCGAACACGGGCAGGGCCGCCATGCCGCCGCCGAAGGCGCCAGCGCCAATGCGGAGAAAACTCCAGAACAGGGATGGATAGGGCGGTCGAACCATGGCGGGAACCTATCAGAGCGGGAATGGCATGGCAAATCGCGGCCGCTGGAAATCGAAGGTTGCGGGCTGGGGAAGGTGTGGCAGAATGGGCGGCCCGATGAATTTCACTCCCTCCAGCCGAACCGAATGGATGGCGGCCGCATGCGCCGTTGCGTCGGGGCTGCTGTTGTCCACGGTTTTCGCGCCGCTGGAATGGACCTGGGCGGCGGGAGTGGCCCTGGTCCCCCTGCTGGCCATGGCTCGCCGCGTTCCGGCGCGCATGGCGCTGAAGATGGGGTTTACGGCCGGCTTTCTGTTTTGGCTGCTGAGCATCCGGTGGCTGACGCACGTGACGGTGATGGGGTGGATCGGCCTGAGCGCCTATTGTGCGTTGTACCTCCTGCCGGCGGCATGGATGGCCAACCGGTGGAGGGGGGGCGCGGCGGGTTTCGCGGCGGCGCTGGCGGTGGTCTGGTGCGGAAGCGAATTCCTGCGCGGCTGGATTGGCGGCGGATTTCCATGGAATCCATTGGGTGCGGGCCTGACGCCGTGGCTGCCGGGAATCCAGCTCGCGGAGTTCGGCGGGGTCTGGCTGGTGTCGGGGCTGGCGATCTTCGTGAACGCGCTGCTGGCCTGGGCGGTGGCGGAGCGGCGGGGGTGGACCTCGCTGGCGGCTTGTGCGCTGGCCGTGGCGGTCGTGCTGGGCTGGGGCGCGTGGCGGGCGGAACAGCTGCCGAAGCCGGCCCGCTCGATCCGCGTGGCGCTGGTGCAGACCTCGATCCCGCAGGACGAAAAATGGGTGACGGCGAAAATTCTCATGATCTACGAACGTCTGGCGGACTTGACTCGGAAAGCGCAGGGCGATCCGGACGTGGAGTTGGTGATCTGGCCGGAAACGGCGTTGCCGGACGACGTGCGCAACAGCGAAAACAGCTATGCGGTGGTCTGGAACCTATGCACCAACGGGACGCCGATCCTGACGGGGTCGCTCGACCTGGCGGTGTTGGATTCGGGCGAGGAGCAATATTTCAACAGCGCGTTCCTGTTCGACACGTCGGGGCGCATCGTTGGCGAATACGACAAGCGGCATCTGGTGATCGGCGGCGAGTTCATTCCGTTCGAGCGCTGGATCCCGTGGCGGTTGCAGGCGGCCTTGGGCCTGCCGGCGAGCCTCAGCGCGGGCGGGGAGGGGGCGGTCTTCCGCGCGGGGAAGGCGGACATCCCGCTGTCGCCGCTGATCTGCTTCGAGGATATTTTGCCCTATCTGGCACGTGCGGACGTGCGGGCGGGAGCGCGGATGCTGGTGAACCTCACGAACGATGCGTGGTTTGACGAGCGGGTGGCCCCGCGCCAACACATGCGCAACGCCATCCTGCGGGCGGTGGAGAACCGCGTGCCGCTGGTGAGGTCGGCGAACACGGGGGTGACCTGCGTGATCGAGCCGTCAGGGCGGGTCGTGGCGCGCCTGTCCGATGGCGAGGGAAGGACGTGGGGCGAGGGCGTGCTGTGGGCGGATGTGCCGGTGCCGCCGGACGGGGCGCCCTTGACTTTCTATGCCCGTTTCGGGGATATGTATGGCATCGCTTGCGCCGTGGCAACGGTCTTGTGGCTGGCCACGGCGACCTGGAAACGGCGGAAACGGCCCGAAGGGATTTAGCAGGAAAACAGGAAACACCAGGAAAACAGGATTTGAGGCAAGAAAAAGGATTCCATTCTGAATTCTGACTCCTGACTTCTGGATTCTTTCTTCAAGGACTTATGTTAGACGAGCTTTCATCGCGAATCGCGACCGTGAAAGAACACCTCGCAGGAATGAGAGGCTATCTTTGACGTCGAGGGCAAAAAACGGATCATCGAAGAGCTGACGCAGCGGATGTCGTCTCCGGATTTCTGGAACGACTCGGCGGGGGCGCGGGCGGTGATCGACCAGAAGAACGCGCTGGAGGCGGTGACGGGGCCGTACGAGAAGCTCGCGGCGCACCAGGAAGAGCTGGAGCTGATGGCCGGCCTGCTGCAGGGAGAGGGGCATGTGGCCGAGGACTCTCCCGACGTGGTCGAGCTGGGCAAGCAGGTCGCGGCGCTTGAAAAACAGTACGAACATATCGAGCTGCAATCGCTGATGACGGGGAAATTCGACGCCAACAACGCCTTCCTGACGCTGCACGCAGGCGCGGGCGGGACGGAATCGTGCGATTGGGCGGCCATGCTGCTGCGCATGTATGACCGCTATTGCCAGAAGCAGGGCTTCGAGGTTTCCACGGTGGACTACCAGCCCGGCGACGAGGCGGGGGTGAAGAGCGTGACGCTGATGGTGAGCGGCCCGTGGGCCTATGGCTTCCTGAAGGCGGAGCGCGGGGTGCACCGGCTGGTGCGCATCAGCCCGTTTGATTCGGCGAAGCGGCGGCACACGTCGTTCGCTTCCCTCGATGTGGTGGCGGAAATCAGCGACGACGTCGAAGTGGAAATCGACGAGAAGGATTTGCGCGTGGACACGTACCGGTCCGGCGGCGCGGGCGGGCAGCACGTCAACAAGACCGACAGTGCCATCCGGCTGACGCACTTGCCAACAGGCATCGTGGTGGCGTGCCAGGCCGAGCGCAGCCAGCACTCGAACCGCGCCCGGGCCATGAAAATCCTGCGCGCGAAGATCTACGAGCTGGAGCAGGACAAGAAGAAGCGCGAGATGGAGAAGTTCTACGGCGACAAGGGCGAAATCGCCTGGGGCCACCAGATCCGCTCGTACGTGCTGCAGCCCTATACGATGGTGAAGGACCACCGCACCGAGGCGGAAACCGGCCAGGTCGATGCCGTGCTGGACGGCGACCTTGAGATGTTCATCGAGGCCTGGCTCAAGCAGAACCGCGGCGAGGCGGGCCAATAGCAGCCGAAGAAGCTTTTGCCGCAGAGCGCGCAGAGCTTTTCGAGCAAAACAAAATAGCCACTCGTAATTTCTCGGCGACCTCTGCGGCAAAAACAGGTTTCAGTTTTCCAACCCCAGTTTCTTGAGCTTGGGCTGGATGACGATGCGGCAGTAGGGGGCGCGTTTGTTGCGGAGGTAGTATTCCTGATGGTAATCCTCTGCCGGATAGAATTCCCCGGCAATTGCGATTTCCGTGACGATGGGGCGGGCGTGGCGGCCGGACTTGTTCTCGGCTTCAAGCGAGGCGCGCGCGGCGGCTTGCTGGGCGTCGGAATGGGTGAAGATGGCGGAGCGATATTGCGTCCCGACATCCGCGCCTTGTCGATTGAGCTGGGAGGGATCGTGGGATTTCCAGAAGAGCGCGAGAAGGTTTTCATAGGAGATTTTCAGCGGATCGAATACGATCTGGATGGCCTCGGCGTGGCCGGTGTCGCCTTCGCAGACCTGGGCATAGGTGGGATTCTTGACGGTGCCGCCGGTGTAGCCCGAGGTTACTTTGAGGACGCCGGGTTGCTGGCGGAAGATTTCCTCGATGCACCAGAAGCATCCCCCGGCGAACGTGGCGGTTTCGGTTTGAGAGGGAGCGGTCATGGTTTCTCCGGATTGGGCCTGCGCAGCCAGAGCTGCGAGGCAGGCGAGGGCGATGAGTGAGGATTTCATGGGGAAAATCTACCGCAAAAATGAAATCCTGCAGAATTTTTAGCAGGAAAACAGGAAACATCAGGA
>DMJA01000011.1 GCA_003451935.1 Verrucomicrobiota bacterium
CGTGTTCGCCGCCGGCGACGTCGCGGGGAATCCCATGCTCGCCCACAAGGCCACGCACGAGGCCCGCGCCCTCGTCGCGCGCTTGCTGGGACGCGAGGCGCAGCGCCCGATCCACGTCCCCGCCGTCGTCTTCACCGATCCCGAGATCGCCTGGGTCGGACTCACCGAGACGGAAGCCGCCGAAAAAGGCGTCGCGGTAAAAGTCTCCAAGTTCCCGTGGGCCGCCAGCGGCCGCGCGCTCACGCTCCACCGCGCCGACGGCGTCACCAAAATCCTCGCGGACCCCGGCACCGGGAAATTGCTGGGCGTCGCCATCGCCGGGCCCGGCGCGGGCGACCTCATTTCCGAGGCTTCCTTCGCGTTGGAGACCGGCGCATCCGTCACGGATCTCGCCCGCGCGATCCATCCGCACCCTACGCTGTCCGAAACCCTCGGCGAAGCCGCCGAACTCCACGAGGGCCTCTGCGCCCACCTCTACCGACCCGCCAAGCCCCCGCGGGCGTAAAACGATTCCGCGAACCGCGCGAGGCTGCGCGCGTAATCTTTGGGCGTGCCGAAATCGAACCGCTCAGCCTCGGTCATTTCAAGCGCGAGGTAGCCTTCCCGCTGCCGCTGCAATTCTTGCGCGCGCGTGAGCTGGAATTCGCCACCGTCGCGCACGCCGTCTCGGATCATTTGCTCCAGCACATCGTAGATCGACGGCGCGAGCAGGTGCATGCCAAACCATCCCAGAAATTCGTTTTCCCCAAGCCCGTCCACGCGCAACTCGCGCCGAGCGAGATCGGGCTCGGGCTTCTCCACGATCCGGCTCACCTCGATCAGCCGGGAAAAATCCTTCNNGAGCCGGCGATCGTCCCGTAACCCTTGAGCTCCGCCAGACCGATTTTGTTGACCGCGGACACCGAGCGGCCGCCGCTGCGTCCGGCCATTTCCGCCAATTCGCGATAGGGCGAGACCGGTGCGCCCCGGAACAGATGGTCGCCCAGGCACAGGAGCACCATGCCGTCCCCGGCGAACGCGCGGCTCTGGAAGACCGCATGGCCGTAGCCTTCCTGCTCCCGCTGAACAACGAAGTGGAGCCGCCCGCTGTATTCCCGCATCCGCCGCGCTTCTTCGGCCAGCGCCGGCGTTTTCTCCAGCCGCCGCAACAGGTCTGGCCCCGGGCCCGCGAAATAGGCGCGGATCGCCTCCTCGTCGCCCGGTTGCACGACGACGCAAATCTCCTCGATGCCCGCCGCGACCAGTTCGGCCATATGGTAGTGGATCATGGCGCGGGCGATACCGTCGGGCCCCACCACGGGCATCAACTCTTTCTTGACCGCCTGCGACGCCGGGAACAACCGCGTCCCGAGCCCCGCGACCGGAATGACCGCCTTTTTCGCCGCGCCTATGCTTGCCGACATGACCAACCTCCCGCCCGCGGTTCGTACCGCCGCGCGCCGAATTCGAGGGCGCCGGGCGACGTGCCCCAGAACACGTCGGGATCCGCACCCATGCGCCGCGCGTGCTCCGCCGCAATCGCCGGCACGTGTTTTTTCAGCGCGTCAAGCCGGCCAAAAATGGCCACGGTGCCGCCGGCCCCGCCACCGGTGATCTTCGCGCCATACAACCCCTTCTTCGCGCCGCGGAGCCGGACGGCCTCGACGAGCGCGTCCACTTCGGGCACGGAAAGACGGCACTCGTCGCGATAGCTTGCGTGCGCCCCGTACATTTCCTTCCCCGCCGCGACGCAGCCCGATTCGTCGCCCGTCGCCGCTGCGCGCAGGGCCTCGATGAACCGGAGTACGCGCTCGTTCTCCCGCACCGCGTGGCGCACGGGGCCGCGAATGCGATAAACGCCACCGGGACGGATCTTCGTGGCCGGATCGCCGTGGGTCCGGTGCCGCGCCAGGAATTCCGAGCCTTTCAAGGCCTCGGGCAGATGTTGTTGCATTCCCGACAGTTCCACGTCGCTGATTTCCGCCAGATGCGCCACCGGCGGCAGCCCCTTCTTCGCCCGCAGGCCGTTGAGGATCCGCTTGCCCATGAATGCGCCAATGCGCACGTCGCCATACGGCGCGGCCGCCACCGAGTGGCGAACCATGGAATTGATGCCGGCAAATCCCGTTCCCTTCGGAATCGCCACCGTGTCCACGACGGATCCAGGACGGCACAGGATGTGGAGGAGTTGCCCGCGCCGGCCGCTCGCAATCGCGATCTGGTCCATGATCCCGCACGGTGCGCCCACCACGCGGTTTTCCGCGATCTGCCCGAGTTGCGCGATTCGCGCCGCGTCCAGCCCGAGGCCCAGGCACGCGTTGATCGCGCAGAGCGTGCCGATCTCCACCGCCGCCGAGCTGGCAATGCCGGCATTCATCGGCACCGCGCTCAACAACAAAAGATGGAAACCCGTGCGAAGCCGAATGGATTCCTCCTTGATCAACGCGAAGAGGCTGCCCCCCGCGTAGGCCGCCCACGAACCCAGGGGGTTGCCGTGGAACAGGGCCCGGACGGCGTCATAGGCTACGGCCTTCCCGCGCGATTCGAAGGTGGTCAGTGGAATGGAAGTCTCCACCGGCAAGCACCCAGAACCAACAGCGAGGCTCCGAATGCGCAACACGCGGTCTTGGCACGGTTGGACCGCGACGAGAAGGCCTTGGCCCAGCGTCGCTTCGCAGACGTTCGCCCCCGAATAGTCGGCGATGCCCCCCATCACATCCAATCGCGCCGGCACCCGCGCCGCCCAGATCGGCCGCTTCACGAAAAATCCGTCCGCCGCCCCCCGCTGCAGCAAGCGCTCGAATGCCACCACCTCAACTAACTCCGTCCGCTTCGCCATGTTGCGCGGAAGCATGGCCCGCCCCCGCTTCCATGAAAAGCAAAATCCCATTGGTAAATCGTTTTTCTTTGACTTTTCGCGCAATTCCGGCATGGTGGTGGAAATTCCGTGAAATCAAACGCATTGAAGCAAGTCATCGCCCGCCTCGAAGAACGCCTCGTCCGTTCCCCGTCGCCGGCCTACCGCATCCCCGGGCTTTGGATCGATCCCTTCGGCCCCGTCGCCGCGCAAAGCATCATCCCCGAGCAATTTTTCCGCGATCGTATCCGCGACATCCTCGCCTCGCCCCGCCGCAAGCGCGTCGCCGACGGCGACTTGCCCGGCGACTGGGGCAAGAATGCCATCGCCTACAACCTCCTCGTCCGCTACGGCGCCGCCTTCGATCACGACGGCGACGGCACGGTTTCGCCGGAGCCCCTCGCCGCCGGCTGGCGCGAGACCGGAACCTTCCTCAAGGCCACCGCGATGCTCCCGTTCATCCGCTCGCTTGGATGCAACGTGATCCATCTGCTCCCCATCACGTCCATCGGACAGGACGGCAACAAGGGCGACATGGGCAGCGCCTTCGCCATCCGCGACCCCTACGCGCTCGACGAGCACCTCGCCGAGCCCGCGATGGGCCTCGGCGCCGAAACCGAATTCGCAGCCTTCGTCGAAGCCGCGCACCATCTCGGCATCCGCATCGTCGTGGAATTCGTCTTCCGCACCGCCGCGAAGGACGCGGCCTGGGCCAAGGAACACCCCGAATGGTTCTACTGGATCCGCGCGGACGTCCCCGACCGCAAGCCCGGCGAGAAATCCGAAGATACCTACGGCGCGCCGATCTTCACCGCCGAGGAGCTCCGCTTCATCTACGACGCCGTCGGCAACGGCCGCTTCCACGAGCTGCTCCCGCCGCACCAGATCTACACCGACATGTTCACCGTCCCGCCCAAGCCCGAGACCCTCCGCATGGAAAACGGTGCGTGGCGCGGCACCGCCCCTGATCCCCGCAACGGCCAGCCCGTCGCCGTCCGCATCCCCGGCGCCTTCTGCGACTGGGGCCCGGACTCCGAGCAGCCGCCATGGACGGACGTGACCTACCTGCGGCTCTACGACCACCCCGACTTCAACTACATCGCCTACAACACCGTGCGCATGTATTCCTCGCAGCTCGCGCGCCCCGAGCACGTCGTGCACCCGCTGTGGGAAAAAATCACCGAAGTTATTCCCCACTACCAAACGCATTTCAAGGTGGATGGCGTGATGATCGACATGGGCCACGCGCTGCCGGCCGACCTCAAGCGCGGCCTCGTTGCCCGCGCCCGCCAGATGGATCCCGACTTCGCGCTCTGGGCCGAGGAATTCAACCTCACCCCCCACGCCCGCGAAGAAGGCTACAACGTCTGCGTCGGACCCTTCATGCAGACCGTGCGCAACCCGGAAAACTTCCGCGGCTGGCTGCGCTGGATCCACGGCGCGGGCCTGCCCGTCCCGTTCATGGCCATGGCCGAGAACCACAACACCCCTCGCGCCGTGCACTGGCCCGGTGGCGCCGCCTACGCGCTTTACGCGCAGGCCATGGGCGCGTTCCTCCCCGGCGTCCCCTACCTCCACAACGGCATCGAGCTCGCCGAACCCGTCCCCGTCAACACCGGCTTCGACTTCACCAACGAAGAGGTCGCGAAACTCCCCCCCTCCGTCCTCCCGCTCTTCAGCGCCGCCGCGATGGACTGGACGCGCGGCCAAACGCTCGTCGCCGATCTCCGCCGCGTGCATGCGCTGCGCGCCAAACATCAGGAATTGTTCAGCGACGCCTCTCCCGGCACGATCATCCCGCTGGAAACGGCCAACCGCGCCATCACCGGCTACATCCGGCAGAAGCCCGGCGCGAAGAAAGCCTTCGCCATCCTCGGCAACAGCGACATGCACAACGCGCAGCCCCTCACCCTTCCCCATCCTTCCGCCAAGAAGGATCTGATCACCGGGCAGCCGCTCCCCGCCGTCCTGCAGCCCGCACAAGTCGTTCTCTACGCGATGTAGGCGACGAAGGGCCCGGGGCTCACCCCACACTTGCCCTCCGCCCCCGCCCTCCGCTATTCTGCGCGGCCATGGACATCTCCATCATCCTGAC
>DMJA01000063.1 GCA_003451935.1 Verrucomicrobiota bacterium
CCCGGAACCGCTCGGCGGCTCCCCGGACCAGCTCCAGCATCAGTTCGGCCCCCATCCAGCGACGCCCTGCGTTCTCCGCCGCCTTCGCCGTCGTTCCCCACCCGAAAAAATTGTCCACCACCAACTCGCCGGGTTCGGTCAGGAACTCCACCAGGAACTGGGCCAGGGCAAGGGGCATGGGTGCCCCATGGATCGGCAGGCCAAGCTTCGCAACCGCCTCACGGGTCTGCCGCAAGTCAGCGCAAGTATGGGGCTGCCGGATAAGGTTCCGAGGAATGCGCCCTGCTGTCGGGTTGCTGTATGCCCCCGGCCGATGCTGATAGGCTCCATCGGAATAGACCTTCGGTTCCCAGGTGACGCCGCCGCGCTGGACGAAGCGAAGGTGCTGTTCCGTGTGCGGCTCCAGCACCCGCCGATTGTCGGCGCGGACCCGGGCCGGGTCATTGGTGAACCAGTACACCGGTTCCCAGGCGACATTGAGTTGCACCCG
Source organism: Verrucomicrobiota bacterium (assembly GCA_003451935.1). Classification (GTDB taxonomy): domain Bacteria; phylum Verrucomicrobiota; class Kiritimatiellia; order CAIQIC01; family Lenti-01; genus Lenti-01. Next base: position 491 of record DMJA01000063.1, read on the forward strand.
GTTGATGCTGGCCCACCACGTCGGCCCGGGGGGCTTGCTGGGGTTGTGCCAGATCAGCTCGTCCATCTTGTGCAGCCCCAGCCTGTCGTAGAGGGCCAGGACCAGGCGTTCACGGTAGAGGGAACGGGCCGGGCTCTTGTGCTCGAAGATGTCGTTGGAGACGTTGAGGACGACGCTGCCCCCGGGCGCTAGGTTCTTCACGATGGGTTCCATGGCCCGGATGATGAAATCCACGTATTCCGCTTCCGAGGGGTTCCCGTAGGCACGGGAACGGCGAAGAGGATAGGGCGGTGAGGTCAGGCAAAGGTGAATGGGCTCGTCGAGGCGGCTGAACACATGGTTGCAGTCTCCCCAGATCGCCAGCCCCAGGTCCGTCGAGAAGGCAAGGAGCGCCACGGTGGGCTTGGCCGGGTGGAGCTTCTTCTTACCTGCGTCCGTCAGGCGCCAGATTCCTCGTTCGCCCGGGACGTGTTCGATCAGCCCTAGGGTTTTGAGGGTCTGCTGATACCAGCGAATCTTGCGCTTGATGGGAGAGCGCAGGGATGCGGCTTTGCCGATGGGTTCCTTGCGCGCCAGATCCTCATCCTGCATCCCCGCACGAGCGGCGACGGCTTGGTATAGTCCCTCGTTGTCAAGGGTGCCCCCGTCAGCGTAGGCCATGGTCACATCGAAGAGTGTGAACTGAAAGCCCTTCATTTGACCTCCCGAAACTTCATCTCAGCGGAGAGTGAAAGGGTTGATCCGGTATGCCTGAACATCGCCCGGTAAGATTCGATGGATTCTGTTCTGTCACGTCCCCCGGTTTCGTGCTGGCGCAGGCGGTGCAAATAGCGGCTGCGCATATAGCGCCCGGCGGATATGTGGGTCGGCCAGATGACATAGCCTAGGAAGGGAACCCCGGTTGCCGTCGGCGCCAAGCGGACTTTTTTGGGATGGACCACCAAGCCATCGGTGGCGAGGCGTTCCGCAATCTGACGGGACACCTCCCGCAGACGGTCAGGCGAGTCGCCCAGGATAACCATGTCGTCCACATAGCGGATGTAGCGCTTGAGGCGGAGGGTTTCCTTTACCCAGTGGTCGAAATCGTTGAGGTAGATATTGGCGAATAGCTGGCTGCTCAAGTTGCCGATGGGCATACCCTTAGCGTGGGTTGCATGGTAGGGGCTATTGCCGGGAAACAGTTCGTCATAACGCCCGTCGGTACTGAAGGAATCCACCAGGTCAGTGATGATTTGGTGGAGGTCGTGGTCACCGATGAAACGTAGGGCACGCTCCTTGAGGAGGTCGTGGCGGACGGCGTAGAAGTATTTGGAGATGTCGAGCTGGAGCGCCCAACGGGCATCCTGTGCCCGGGCGAACCGGCCCAGGCGGTGGACGGCGGCATGGGTTCCACGGTTCGGAAGGTTGCCGTAGGTATCGTGGATGAAACGCGGCAACCAGATGGGTAGCAGGTAGTCGTAGAGCATCCAGTGGACGATGCGATCCCTCATGGGAGCGTCCACCACGTCGCGCCACTTCTTCTCGCGGACAGTGAAGGTCTTGTAGGGGCCGAAGGTATAGGCGCGGCTGCGCAAGCGCTCTTGGATGATGGAGAGGAAACGCAGCGGATCTTCGGCAAAACGCTGGATGCGCTCGCGTGTGCCTTTATTCCTGCGGGCCTTGAGCCAACAGGTGTAGAGGTTTTCCAGGGTGGTGAGGTGGTAAAAGGCGCTCATTTCATGCCTCAATGGTATTTTTGGCCGTGTTCCACTGCGGCGCCCGTAGGCCCCGCAGTGGTTCCCGGTTTGGCCTATTGCCGTGCTTTTGGAGCCGAAAGCTCCAGGAAACTTTCGACCAAGAACAAGCCTCCCAGGGCCGCAGCCCATGTCCAGGCATAATTTCCTTGGGTAAGCGGACACCCACGTCGTCGTTGCGATTGTCGGGCCAGTCGTTGTTGACGTTGGCCGGGCCGGCATTCGACTCGGAGTACCAGTTGCCGCCCCGGATGAGGGCGTTGCCAGACCTTCAAGAAAGTTCCCCATCATCGGCTTGCCTTTTGTTCGTAGTCCCTAATCAGGCCGCCAACCAATCGGCCAAGCTCGATGGCTAAACCAGCTCGGTGCTCGAAAGAGAATTCCTTGAATCCCTTGAGCTGCTTTAGCCTTGGAGCCTGTGTGATGT
>DMJA01000194.1 GCA_003451935.1 Verrucomicrobiota bacterium
CCTGCAAAACGGCAATGACGCGCTCCAGCCCGATGGCAAATCCGACGCCAACCAATTCGCGGCCGCCCAGGTTCATGCGATACCGGCCGCCGCCGGCCACGGCGTTCTGCGCGCCGAGGGCGGTGCTGGCGATTTCCCAGACCGTATGTTCGTAATAGTCCAGCCCGCGCACCAGCAAGGGATCCAGCCGGTACGGAACTCCCAGCGCATCCAGATGCGCGGCCACCTGCGCCAGATAGGCGCGCGAAGCTTCGCCCATGAAATCCGCCATCGGCGGCAGCGTGGCCACGATGGCCTGGCAGGCTTCGTTCTTGCAGTCGAGCACGCGCAGCACGTTTTCGGAGATCCGGCGCCGGCAATCTTCGCACAATTCCGCCACGCGCGGCGCGAGGGCGGCGCGCAGGCCTTCGGCCACCTTGTGGTGCCCGCCGGCCTCCCCGCGCGTGTTCAGCCGGACCTCGCAATCACCGAGGCCCCAGGCGCGCAGCAGATCGACCTGCAGCGCGAGGATCTCGGCATCCACCAGCGGCGAGGGCGGCTCCAGGCATTCAACGCCGCACTGGTGGAACTGGCGCCGGCGTCCGGCTTGCGGACGTTCGCTGCGGAACATCGGGCCGATGTAGTACCACCGGGCCCCATCCGTTTCCGCCGCGCCCAGCCCCGCCGCATGGCGCATCACGCCGGCCGTTCCCTCCGGACGCAGCGCCAGCCGCCGCCCCCCCTTCTCGAAGACATACATTTCCTTCTGCACGACGTCGGTCGTCTCGCCGATCGAGCGGGTGAAGACGGATTCGAACTCCACCACGGGCGTGCGCAATTCCTCGAACCCGTAGCGCTCGAGCACCTCCCGGGCCAGGCGCTCGATCCGCTGCCAAAGGCGCACCTCGGGCGCGGCAATGTCGGACATTCCCTGGACAGGCTGATTGGCGGAAGACATGCGGAATCCTTGGATGCGCGCATCCGCGCGGGTAAAAAACGGGATCAGGCCGCGCCCGGCGGGCGGCCTACTTGAACATTTCCTTCATCGTCTTGCCCGGGCGGAAACGGACGACCTTCCGGCCCGGGATCACAACGACCTGATCGGGCTTGTGCGGATTGCGGCCGATGCGTTGCCGGCGCTCCCGCACGTCGAAGACGCCGAACTTGCGGAACTCGATGGTCTGCCCCTGGCGCAGGGAGTCCACGATGGCATCCAGCGTTTTTTGGATGACGTTGACGACCTGTTGCTGGGTCAAACCGGTTTCCTCGGCAATCCGGATCGCCAAGTTGCGTTTGGTCAAATTGTGCATTTCATTTTCCATCTGATTCCTCACCTTCCCTTTGGGTGGGCACCGAGCCCATCAACAAGTGGAACATAGGTCTCTGCGGGCAGTTGCGTCAAGAAAAACACCAGACAAAATCAAGTTTTAACAATCTGCCCGGCCCCCGGCGTCAGGGATCGCGCGGCCACGGCGCCATGTACGGGAAAACCGCCTCCACCGTTCCCTTGAAATCATGGGGGATGGTCGCGCCCTGGGCATCAAAATCCGTCATGTGCTTTCCATTGGCCAGCACCCGTTCCGGAGCGATGAACCGGGGCCACCAAAGTCGGTATCCCTCTGGCGGACGGGCCGCGCCTCCAATTTCGACGGTAAACTTGTTTTGGCTCCAATATCCATGCAAGTCCAACGGCCCGAAGGCGGTCGGCATGTCCAGCGCCCGAAATCCCTCGCCATGCTGCAGCCATTCGGCCGGCGCGCCGGAAAACAAATCGAGCCGCTTTCCGGTTTCGCGCGCGGCCAGCCCCCGCACCCCGATGAAATACGCCGCCGCAGACCGGATGTCCGGCATGGAGCCGCCCACGCCGGGCTGGCGAGGATCGCGGCCCATGGCCATTGGCCAGACATGCCAGCCCCGGGGATGCCGGCGGTCCAGCAGCGCATAGAGCACTTCCCTCGCATAATCCCCGCGCCCCATGCTCGCCAACGGCACCAGCAATTGCGACTCGTCCGACGGGATGGCCCCATCCCATCCCGGCTGCAAGCGGCCCAGGAAATCTCCATAGAAGGCATCCAGGCTGCTTTGCAGTTCATGCGGTTCCACCAGACGGGCCGTTCCCTGCCCGGCCGGTTCCAGATCGACCTCTTCGCAAGGCCAAAACAGCAGGGCCACCGAGGCCCCATCGAACCGGTCCTCCTCGGCCGACGCGGGAATCCATGCGGCCTCCATGCGGTCCATCCGTTCCCGGAGGGAGTGGCGCACGGCAGACCGCAGCGCATGGTACTGTTCGTTGGCCCAGGCCGCCTCTTGGAGAAGCCCCAGCCGGGACGCGGCGGCCATCATTTCCTTCCAACCCAGGAGGGACCAATAATGATCCGAATACAGATGCACCGGCCGGGGACTGCCCGGGCGGGCGCCCGACACCGGCAGCAGGCCCTCCAGCACGAAGCGCTCCTTGTCCGGCAGGCGCCATTCGGTCTTTTCCAGGTCCGCCCGCAACCCCTGCAAATAGCCCAGCGCATTCGTCAGCTTCGGATACATCGCGTGCAGGAACGTGGCATCCTGCGTGAAGCGATAATACTCCATGACCATGAACGCGAACTGCCCCTGCGAGGCATGCCGCCCCTCCGGCCCGAGGATCGGCGCCGGCGAGCCATCCGCCCGGTACACGGCCGGCACGCGCCCGTCCGTCTGCACACCCGCCGCCACCTGCTCGATCCACTCCCGCGCCGCGGCGGCCTGCCCGGCCCGCAGCAGCGCCGCCACCCGCGCGGCCATCGAATCCAAATCCTCCCCCGCTCCGCCGCCGCCGCGCACGGCCAGCAACCAGCCCACCTGCGTGCGCAGGCAATCCATCGCATCGGGCCGCGCCACCTTCGGGAAACAGCGGGAGGTTTCAGTGCGCCAGGCCCACGAGGCATCCACCCACTCCCGGTCGAACGCATCGGCCACCGCCTCCGCGCCGCCGCCCGGCCGGGCGGACCGCCGCGGGCCCGCCCCCCCGGGCTCCTGCGCCTGGGCGGCCACCACCCATCGTTTCTTCTCCCCCGCCTCCAGCGCGAAATCCAGCCACCACGCCGCCGAAGCCAGCCCGTTGTCGTCCACGGCGCTCCGCACCGGCGGCGTCTCGCCGCGCAAAAAATATTCCACCACGTCGCCCGCGTTGAATTCCGCCGCTCCGAAGGACCACTCCGCCTCGGGCACCGCGAACAAGGTCGCATCGTTCACCTGGATTTCCTGCCAGCCGTCCGGCGCCGTTTCCGCCCGGATTTTAAAGATCGGATCGAGGCCGCCGCCCGCCCACGGCGGCGGCAGGCGCACGGGGCGCACCACCCAGCACAGCCGTCCGGTCTGCACCAGGCCCGAATCGTTCGCCAGCTCGTACTGCACCCAGGTCGTCGCCGGCGACACCCCCGAACGCGCCAGCGCGCGGATGCGCAGCGAAAGCCCCGACGGCAGCCGCCACGTGGTTTCCGGCATCGGCGCGCCGTCGCCCCCCAGCCGATGCTCCCGTTCCGCCGCCTGGTGCGCCGTCCACGCCTGCCCGTCCTGCAGGATCAGCGGCGCCAGCGTCGCGCCCTGCGCCCGCGGCGCAAAGACGCCCCACTCATCCAGCAGGCTTTCCGGATCGCCCCGCCGGGGCCCGCCCGCCACCGCCCAATAATTCTGCCGGCGACGGAACACATCCGGATACACCCCCTCCGCCGCATGCGACGCCGCCAACTCGACCATCGCCCACGGATGCGCCGCCCCTTCCGCTCCGCGCAGCGTGATCCC
>DMJA01000236.1 GCA_003451935.1 Verrucomicrobiota bacterium
GATGGCGTAGCGGGGGCTGTCCTCCTTGCGGGCGAAATGCCCGTCGGCAACGGCGTTCTCCACGGTGTTCTCGTCGAGCTTGACCAGAAGCATGCGGTTTCCGGCAAAGGGAATGCCCGCTTCGTGGAAGGCGACGTGGCCGCGTCCGCCCACGCCGATGAGGTGCAGGTCGATGCCGCCCGCGCGCTGGATCTTCTGCTCGTAGGCGTCGAGGATGTCGCGCCGCACCCAGCGGAGATAGTCCGATTGAGCGTCGGGGCGGATGACGATGGCTTGGCCCTTGTCGGCGCCCTGCGCCTGCCAGTCGCCGGGGTTTGCCTCCAGTTCGCGCACGAGCTTGTCCTGGTCGATCAGGCAGCCCCACGGGACGTTGGTCTCGCGGAACTTGGTTTTGAGCAGTCCGAAGAGTTCCTGGATCATGAAGTAGCTGTAGCTTTCGGGATGCAGCGCGCACGCCTGGGCGTTCTCGCCGGGCAAACCGACATATTCGTCGAGGTTGAAGCTGCGGATCCGGGGGGGCTCCAGCTTGCCCTGGTTGGCGGCCTTGGCCAACCGGTGATAGACGCCGGTGGGGGAGCTGCCCGTGGCCAGGCCGAGGACATAGGTGCCCCGCGCGGCCAGCGTGCGGACGATGTGCGCCTGAACGAATTTCGCGGCAACGGCGCTCATGTGGGCAAAATCGCGCGTGATGATGACTTTGAGGGACATGGAGATCCTTTGGGCTATTGAATTGAAAAGCGGGGAAAGAGTGCCTTCAGAAGGGGGGATAATCAATCCGATTCGCAGGGTCTGGACCTTTGTGGGCCGGCCCGTCAGTAGATTTCGTCGCTTTCCTCCCGGGTGTAGAAGAGGTCGAGGGGGCTGCCGCCGCGGGCAATGGTAGCGGCGGGATCCAGCAGCGTGTTTTCAGCTTCGTCGCGCTCGGCTTCGGCGGCGGATTGCAGGGCAGCAAGCTTTTCGCGGACTCCCGAAGCGTCCACGAGTTTCATGATTTCGTCGAAGAGGAAGGGGGAGCCGTAGAGGAGTTGGCATTCGCAGAGGATTTTGCAGGCGACCATGTGTTCGAAGCGGTCGAAAGCGAGCTGCTCGCGGACCCGGGCCAGCGGCTTGAGGATGTAGTCGATCTCTTCCTGATGTTCGGGATGGGTGAGGAGATAGTGCTTTTGGCTGTAGATGGCGGCATCGAGCGCCTGCGCGGCACTTTCGGGGAGGGAGTCGGTGGTGACGATGATGATGTCGAGATCGGAACCCCGGACCATCTGGCCGGAGCTGCGTTCAGGACGGGGCACGCGATGGGCCATTTGGTAGGTGATGTCGCCGGCGATCATGAAGGCGGCGTTGCGCAGGAGCAGGGGTTCGTCGGGGAGGGCGGCAAGGGCCATGCAAACGCTGTCGCGGGCAAGATCGAGCTTGGCGCGCGAAATGTTGGCCGCAGTGCGTTCCAACGCCCCGGCGAGGGTCTCGAGAGCTTCCCCCTGGCCCTCGAGTCCAACGAGGGTATAGGTGAGGAATTCGCGGCGGATGGAGGGGGAAAGCCGCGCATAGCCCTCGACGGCGGAATCGAGGCGCATGTAGCGGCGGCCGGTGCGACGGAGAACGAGGCCGGGGGCGTGGCAGGCGCACCAGAGCGCCAGAATGTCCGTGAAGCCGCCGGCCGCGGCCAATTGGGCCCCGGTGAGGGGGCCGCGCCCGGCCAGAATGTCTGCGATGGACGACATATTGAAAACCAGTATGAGCCTTGCCTTGCGGAAAGAGGAGGAATTTTTGCGGTGCCGGAAAGGGGCCGAAAAGGTTTGACGGTTTTTGGACGTCTGCCGTACTATCTCCGGCAGTTTTGAAGACACGGAGGTTTTACCATGGCCGATGAAAATGAACTCAAGCCCTTGGATATCAGCACGGCGAAGACTTCGACCTCGCGCATCGACTTGAGCAAGGCCACCATCCCCGGTTCTCCTTCCACCAGCGGCATCCGCATTGGCGCCAACCCCAAGAAGGCGACCTCTCACATCGATATTTCCGCCATCCCGGGCGCCGGCAAGGCGCAAACCTCCCGTCTGGGCCTCGGCGCCATGCCTCCGGTGGATGAAGATGTCTATAAGCGGCGGACCACGCTGCTTGACACCAGCAACATTCCCTTGGGGGGAACTCCCGCCGCGCAACCCCGGACCATTCGCATCGGCAGTCGGCCGACCGTTCGCGTGGCCGCCAGCGGCGCACCGGCCACGTTTTCACCGGGTCAGGACGAGGGCGCGGCCGCCGAGACCGCGCGTCCCACCATCCGGCTCAAGCGGCCCGGCGCCGGCTCGTCCATCACGATTTCCGGTACAACAACGCCGACGTCGGTTTCGGCCGAGCCCATCTTCACCATCCAGGAAGAAGAGGGGCCCGGAGCGGCCTGGGCGGCGGTTTCCATCGTGTCCATGCTGGTTCTCATCGGCCTCGTCGTCGTTCAGGTGATGACGCTGAAGGGTGCCGCCTACTGATTCCCGGCCTGTTCTGCTTGCGGAACAGACCGGAGTGGGGTAGTCTCTTTGTTGCGGGGGCGACCGGTTTCGACGTGCCAGTTGAAGCACCGGTTGCGCGCCGAGGACCCCGGTTGGCCTCGTTAAACTTCCGGGAAAAAACACAAAAGCCAACGAACAATTGGCCCTCGCGGCTTAGTACCGCGACGTTCGGCCGTCTCCGCCTGCGGGACGAATCCGGATGTCATTCAGCAGGCTAGCGACCAAGGCCGGGCTACCGGGCCGAGGAGCGAGAACCAACAGGTGGATTGCGGTGCCGCTGGCCTGTCCGTGGGCAGGCGGCATGGCGAAACTTAATTGCGGACTACGCGCGTAGATGCCGATGCGACGCTTGTGCGGACGCGGGTTCGACTCCCGC
>DMJA01000174.1 GCA_003451935.1 Verrucomicrobiota bacterium
CCACGCCATGGCCCTCCTTCTTCTTCTCCTCCCCGCCGCCGCCACCATCCTCCTCTGGGGCTACGTCCCGCTGGTGCGCGGGGCGGCCATGGCCTTTTTCGACTATCGCATCTTCGGACCGTCCGCCTGGGTCTTCCTCGACAACTTCGCCAACCTGCTCTGGGATTCCGACTGGTGGCGCGCGCTGCTGACTTCCGCTCGGTATTCATTCCTTGTCATCGCCATGACGTTCCTCCCGCCCGTCCTCCTTGCCATCCTGTTGCAGGAAGTCCCGCGCGGAAAAATCCTCTTCCGCGTCATCTTCTATCTGCCCGCCTCCATCACCGGCCTCGTCGTCATCCTGCTCTGGAAGACCTTCTACGAACCCTCCGAAGCCGGCCTGGTCAACCGCATTGTCATGCAAATCCCCGCCGCCGGGTGGATGCTCCTGGCCCTCGCCGCGCTGTTCCTTGCGGTCCATCTGGCCCGCCGCCTCCTGAACCACCACCTTTGGAAGCCCGCGCTTTTCGTGGTCGCCGCCGGCCTCCTCCTCGCCGCCGCCCCCCTGGGCCCCCTGCGCGAAATCTGGAGTTCGGCCTCTCCCGAAAACCGGGTATTGTTTTATAAAACAGTACCCATTTTTCGGATGCTCCTCGCCACGCTCCCCGAGCCCGTCCGCTGGCTCGACGACTCGCGCACCGCGCTGTTTTCCTGCGTGCTCCCGATGCTCTGGGCGGGCATGGGCCCCGGCTGCCTCATCTATCTCGCCGCGCTCAAGGGAATCCCCGACGACCTCTACGAAGCCGCCGACATCGATGGCGCGTCGTTCACCGACAAGATTCTCTTCGTCATCCTCCCCACCCTGCGCCCGCTGCTGGTCATCAATTTCGTCGGCGTCTTCATCGCCTCGTGGCAGGCCGAAGCCAACATCCTGGCCATGACCGCCGGGGCGGCGCGCACGGAGGTCGCGGGCCTGCACATCTTCTACAAGGCCTTCATCTTCCTGCGCCTCGGCCCCGCCACCGCCGCCGCCTGGATGCTCGCCTGCCTCCTCATTGGCTTCACGCTCTACCAGCTGCGCATCCTCTCGCGCGTGGAATTCCGCGCCAACCGCGAAGAGAAGTAGCCGCCGGCCGGGCCGGGGCGCGACCGCACCGGGGCGCAAAAAAGCCGCGGCAGGTGCCGCGGCTTTTCATTCATCCCGGGGGATGATTACTTGGCGCCGAGGATCGCGTCCTTCGCAGCCTTGGCCACGCGGAACTTCACGACCTTCTTGGCCTTGATCTGGATCACTTCGCCGGTCGCGGGATTGCGGCCCATGCGCGCCTTGCGGTTCACCAGGACGAGCTTGCCCAAGCCGGGAACGGTGAAACCGTTCTTCGCGTTCTTGTACGCCAAAGCCGAAAGGGCTTCCAGCGCGATGCCCGCCTGCTTCTTGCTGATCTCGGTCTTCTCCGCAATCGCGGCCACAATCTGACTCTTCGTCATCGCCTTCGCCATAACCAGTACTCCTTGTTCTTCTGTTTCTTTTTTAAGATGGGTTTTCCGTTCAGATTCCCAATCTGGAAAGGGGTTATCCTGCAAACCCCGAGGAAATGCAATACTATTTCGCGTTTTTTTGGGGGGATTTTTTTCGCGTGGCATTCCGCCGGCGGCGGCTCATTTCATCAGCGCGAGGGCCGGCTGGAGATCCGCGGCGGAGCGGATGCGCAGCGACAGGGCCAGGGTCGGAACCAGGCGCGGAACGATTTTTTCGGCGAGCATGGCGTCGAGGTCGTCGTCGTGGTTCTTGCGGTTCTTCGCCGCCTTCGGATAGGCCTTCACCAGCGCGGCGCGCGGCCAGGTCTGCGGCGAAATCGCGGTCCACAGCCGCCCCTCCTTGTCCAGCCGCGCCTCGAACACGCCCTTCTTCGCCGACACCACCGCGTCGGGAATCTCCACGGAGGCCACGCCGGATCCGTGGCGATGCGCGCACTTCACCGTTTCCGAAATCAGGTCCGGCTTGACCATCGGCCGCGACGCATCGTGGACGCAGACCCACTCGACGGCCTCGTCCACGTGCTCCAGGCCCGCCGCCATCGAGGCGGCGCGCTTCGCTCCGCCCACCACGATCTTCTTCACCTTTGAAAATCCGTACAACTGCACCATCCCCAGGACGCTCTCCGCGCGCTCGCGGCTCACCACCACCACGATGCCCGCGATGTCCGGGCACTGCATGAACGCCGCCAGCGAATAGGCCAGCACCGGCCGGTCGTTCAGATAGAGAAACGCCGTCTCGATTTCCGACGAAATCTGTTCGGCCTTCCCGGTGGCCATCACCAAGCCCCACGTCGTTTGCTTCATGCTCTTGCTCCTCCGGCGGAACCCGGCGCACCGAAAACAGCGGTTCGCGCCCGTCTTCCACCTTTGGAAGTTTGGGCGGAAAGACCGGCTCCGTCAAGGAAAAGCGGGCGTAAAAGGCGATTTTTGACCGTTTTTGACGAAAGGGAAGCCCCCAAACCCCGCAAAAGGCCGTTTGGGGGACGTCGGGGCGGCGGGAATCAGTACCAAGCCGGTTTGTATCCGCCACTGGAGGTGCCGGGACGGGACGAACCGGGCAGCGTGGGCGGCGCAACGGGTGCCGGGACCGGGTCGGAAG
>DMJA01000187.1 GCA_003451935.1 Verrucomicrobiota bacterium
CGTCTATACCGGCCTGCGTCCGGGCGAGAAGCTCTACGAGGAGCTCATCACCCACGGCGAGGGCATCGGGGCCACGGCGAACGAGAAGATCATGGTGCTCAAGCGCGATGGGAAGGATGGGGAGCCCGCGGCCCGCGATCGGCGCATCCGCGACCAAGTGGCCCGGCTGGCGGCGGAAGCCGGGTCCTTCGATGCGGTTCGCATCCAGGCGGCCTTGAAGGAAATCGTGCCCGAATACACTCCTCCTGCGGGTTCTGGCGGGGGGGCTTCCGGATGAGAAGCCATATTGGAACCCCATGCCCCCTCCCAAGAGAAGAAAACAGAATATTTTTTGAGGTTGATTTCAAGCGCTGGAAATGAGAAATGAATCCGCTATGAAATTTGCGATCAATCGTTTGGCAATTGCCACAGCCCTTTTGGTGCTTGAGGTGGCTTCGGTTCATGCGGGGCCCGGGGATGGCATCGGGGTGGGGCCGTTGGTGCTCAGCCCCTACGTCGATTTGATGTTCGCCCATGACTCGAATGTCTATAAGACCAGCGACGACAAGGTGGACGACACCTATCTGGAGCCCGAGCTGGGGTTGCGGTTTAGTTCTTCGTCGGACACCAACCTGCTGTCACTCCGCGGCAATCTGTTTTTCTCGGACCGGGCCTACTCTTCGGAGGGCAACCGGGACTTCCAGACCTATGGCGACAGCGTCCTGCTGCAGATCGGCAATGGCCGGAAATCCCTGATCGAGTTGATCCAAAGCTACCGGCACATCGACGAGAACGACCGGCACGCGGCGGACATCGAATCCACCCAGAATCTGGCGGGGCAGATGATCGAGGACAGCAGCGCCCTGGACCTCGAGCGGCAGATCCATCAGCTGGGCGCCTTGATTTCGCGGCGCATGTCCGACAAGCTGGAGCTGGGGATGTCCTATCGGTATTTCGGCGCGATCTACAATGACGATTCGGCGGATCGGCTTGGAGCGAGGGCGGCCGGAATGCCCAATGGTTTGGACACGGACGGGCACATCCTGCAACTGGACGGCGCGCTGGCGCTGACCGACAAGACCGACGCCACCCTGACGCTGGGCCAGGGGTGGCAGTATCAGGAAAGCACGGACGGGGCGGCGGAAAGCACGACGGCGCTGTTGGGGTTGCGGACCAAGCGAAGCGAAAAGCTGTCCGCCCGTGTGGGCGCGGGGGTGCAGCAATTCCAGCGGCCGGAGGCGACGGGGGACACGTCCGAGGTGTCGTTCAACTTCAACGCCGCCATGGACTGGTTCATCACGGAAAAACTGACCTTCCGTTGCGGCGGCAACAACGGCGCCCAGTGGTCGGCGTTCTATTCCGGCAACGGGCTGGAATACATCAGCGGTTGGGCGGGCCTGGGCTACCGCTGGAAGCCCAGCACGACGTTTTCGGTCCGCGGCGTCTATCGCCAGGATGACTACTTGGATCCGGTGACGCACGAGGGCGTGACCCAGGATCGGAAGGACAACCGCATGGAGGGCCATGCCCGCGTGGACTATCTGGCGCCCGGCGATTTCCTGCGGGTTTATCTGGAACTCATGGCCGACAAGGTCGAGTCGAACTTCGATTTCGTGGAGTACGATGAACAGCGCGTCATTGTTGGCGTGAACCTTCGCTATTAGCCGAAGTTTCCCACATCAGGAGAAAGCAATCATGAAGTCAGCAATCCGGTGGATGGTGTCCTTGGTGGTTCTGGCGGGCGGATTGGCGTATGGGGCGTTCGAGATGCCCTCCCAAGAGCAGCTCCAGGCCGCGGCGGAAGACCCGTCGCAGTTTGCCGGTTTGCTGGTGGATGCCTCGATCGACCAGGCCGCCGAAACCGCGAAGGATGTCATCACCCAGATTGTGGCGCTGGATCTCGAGCCCGAGGAAGAGGACGCCCGCGCCGCGGAGATCGTCCGCCAACTGTTCCGGGCGATGCCCGAGGACCAGTGGCCGGCGCTGGCGCGCTCCTTCGGCCGGTTCGTGGCGGCCAGCCCCACGGCCAGCCTGAGCCGGGCGCTGCTGTCGGCCATGCAGCAGGCGATCATCCAGGTGGGCGACGTCGAGCTCGGAAACACCTTTGGCAACGCCTACAACCTGGCCATGCAAACGATCGCCGGCGCGCCGGGCGGCGGCAAGAACGTCCCCCCCCCGCCGCCGCCGCCGCCGGTGGCGCAGCCCTACGAAGGGCAGCAGTTTCCCTAGCAGACAAGATCGAATGGGCGGTTGGGGCCGGATGGCCCTGCGGCCTGAAATTCCAAAAACTTGCGCCCGCCGGATTCGTCCGGCGGGTTTTTTATTGCGGGAGGGGGGCGTTTCCTTGCGGGCAAAAAAATGCCCGCCGGGGTGAAACCCGGCGGGCGGAGGGGGGAGGGAAGATCAGTTCTTGCCGCGGCCCTTGATGCCGACGGTGCTGCTCTTGGCCTTTTCGTGTGGACGCAGGGAGCGGACGGCCGCGCCCGCGCGCCACATCTCGGAGTTGCCCATGACGGCGAGTTCGGCGTCGAGCTTCTTCTTGTAGTCGGCGGCGCCGCAGACCTTGATGACGCGCTTGGCTTCGGCCTGGGTCTTCACGGCCTTGTAGAGCTGGTTGAAGACGGGCAGGACGGCCTTCTTGAAGCGGGGCTTCCAATCGAGCGCGCCGCGCTGGGCGGTGGCGGAGCAATTGGAATACATCCAGTCCATGCCGTTTTCATCCACGAGACGGATGAGGCTCTGGGTGAGTTCCTCGACGGTCTCGTTGAAAGCTTCGGAGGGGCTGTGGCCGTTCTTGCGGAGGACGTCGTACTGGGCCTCCATGATGCCGGCGAGGGCGCCCATGAGCACGCCGCGTTCGCCGACGAGGTCGGAGGTGACTTCGTGTTCGAAGGTGGTCGGGAAGAGGTAGCCCGAGCCGACGGCGATGCCGACGGCCAAGGTGCGCTCGCGGGCGCGCTTGGTGGCGTCGCGCTCGACGGCGAAACTCGAATTGATGCCGACGCCGGCGAGGAAGTTGCGGCGCACGGAGGTGCCGGAACCCTTGGGGGCGACCAGGATGACATCCACGCCCTTGGGGGCTTCGACGCCGGTGAGCTTGCGATAGACCCAGCCGAAGCCGTGGGAGAAATAGAGGGCCTTGCCCTTGGTCAGGTAGGGCTTCACGCGGGGGAAGACGTACTTGAGGGCGCCATCGCTCACGAGCATCATGAGGATGGTGCCTTTTTCGCAGGCTTCTTCGACGTTGAAGAGGCTCACGCCGGGCTTGAAGCCGTCCTTGACGGCGCGGGCCCAGTCGCCGGCGAAGCGGGGATCCTGGCCGACGATGACGTTGATGCCGTTGTCGCGCATGTTGAGCGACTGGGCGGGGCCCTGCACGCCGTAGCCGATGACGGCGACGACTTCGTCCTTGAGGACCTTCTGGGCCTTCTTCAGGGGAAATTCGGCGCGGGTGACGATGTTTTCCTTCGTTCCGCCAAAATCAATCTTGGCCATGTTCTGTTACTCCTTCTTTGTGCTGCTTGTGCTTGGGAAACAAAGGCAGAACAATAGGAGTCTTGCCCGGGCGACGCAAGCGGTTTGTTGAGAAATCTCGGCAGAAGTCCCGGGCTGGGGCGGCCTTTGCTACGACCAGGCGAGCATCTGGTCGATGGCGCGACGGGCGCGGGAGGCAACGGGCTCCTCGACCTGGACGACGGGGGCCCGGTCGCGCAGGGAGAAATAGACCTTTTCGACCGTGATGCGCTTCATGTTCGGGCAGACGGCGAAGGGCGAGACGCGATAGAAGGTTTTGGACGGGTTTTCGTTCCTCAACCGGTGAAGGAGGCCTTCCTCCGTGGCGATGATGAATTCCGCCGCGGGATTCTCCTTCACGAACTTGCACATCTGCCCGGTGGAGAGGATGCGGTCGGACACGACGCGGACGGGCTTGGGAAATTCGGGGTGGGCAAGGGCGAGGGCCTGGGGGTGCGCGGCCTTGAGGTCGAGGATGTCCTTGGGGTTGATGCGCGCGTGGGTGGGGCAATAGCCGGGCCAGAGGACGAGTTTGCGGCCGAGCTGCTCCTCCAC
>DMJA01000263.1 GCA_003451935.1 Verrucomicrobiota bacterium
GGGCACATGGGAGGGCACGGCGCAGCTGGGGGGCATGCGCCTGCCGCCGGGCGAAAAGGACCTCGTGTTCAAGTTCGTCTTGAACGGCAACGAGTGGCTGTCGCCGCCGGAGGGCGCGCCGAACGCGCTGCCGGACGGCAAGGGGAGCGTGAACCTGAAGCTGGACATCATGCGCAGCGGCGGGGCGGAAATCCGGGTGCACACGGCGGAGCCGCTGGATCTGACGCAGGCCTATGTGCTGAAACTCGACGGCGTGGCGGACCGGACGCTGGGGGTGATGACGACGCCGGACGGGGTGTTCGACCAGATCCGCAGCGACAAGGCGATGGGGGTGACGTTGGACAAGGCGCGGGGCACGACGACCTATCGGATCTTCGCGCCGCGCGCACGGAACGCGTGGCTTTGTTTCTTCGACCGGCCCGCGGCGGTGACCTGGAAGCCCGCCTTCAAGCGGTTTCCGCCGGTGGAGGAATACCGGATGTGGAAGGATTCCGCGGACGGCGTCTGGGAGATCACGACGCGGGGACTGGACATCGGGCGTTTCTATGGCTTCCGGGTGGACGGCCCGGCGGGGGACGGCGAGGGGTTCAATCCGGACTTCGTGGTGGGCGATCCCTATGGCCGCGCGGCGTCCAGCGCGGACGGGTTGACGATGGTGGTCGATCCGGGCGCGACGAACGAATGGTTCAAGGGGTGGACGGACCAGGCGTGGGAAACGCCCGATCCGCAGGACATGGTGATCTACGAGTGCCATGTGCGGGGCATGACGGTGCATCCGTCGTCGGGCGCTCCCGCGGCCAAGCGCGGAAAGTTCGCGGGCCTGATGGCCACCCGGAAGAAGGGGACGGGGCTGGACCACCTGAAGAAGCTGGGGGTGAACACGGTCGAGCTGCTGCCGGTCAGCGAGTTCTCGGAGGGCGCGGATCCCTACAACTGGGGCTATGCGACGGTGTATTACTTCGCGCCGGAATCGACCTATGCGCGCGAACCGGAGAAGGGGTCGGGCTACTATGAGCTCAAGCAGCTGGTGGACGACCTGCACAACGAGGGGTTCGCGGTGGTGCTGGACATGGTCTACAACCACGTGGGCGGGCCCAACATCTTCGGGCTGATCGACCGGAAGGCCTATTTCCGGCTCAATCCCGACCTGAGCTATTCCAACCACAGCGCGTGCGGCAACGACGTGAAGACCGAGTCGCCGATGATGCGCAAGCTGATCCTCGACACCATCCGGTACTACATGGAGGAATTCCACGTGGACGGCTTCCGGCTGGACCTGGCGGAGCTGATCGACATGGAGACGATGCTGGCGATCCGCGACGCGGCGCGGGAGATCAATCCGAAGGCGATCCTGATTTCCGAGCCGTGGAGCCCGGGGCGCGGCGAGAACAAGTACCAGCTGCGGGGCACGGGGTGGTCGGCGTGGAACAACGATTTCCGCTATGCGGCCAAGGACTTCGTGCGCGGCGAGGGCAGCCGCGAGTGGCTCCAGGACAGCCTGTTCGGATCGGTGAACACGTGGGCGCTGAACCCGCTCCAGCCGGTGAACTACCTGGAAAGCCACGACGACATGGCCTACATCGACGAGATCACCCTGAACCCCAACCGGGACGGGCGCAAGCTGACCGACCGCGATGCGGCGATGAACCGGCTGGCGGCGACGATCCTGTTCACCTCGCTGGGGAAGGCGATGCTGTACGAAGGGCAGGAATTCCTGCGCAGCAAATGGGGCATCCTCAACACCTACAACCGCGGCGACGCGCTCAATGCGGTGCGCTGGTCCGACCGCGACCGCCCGCTGGCCCAGCAGGCGCTGGATTACTATGCCGGCCTGATCCAGCTGCGGATGAGTCCGGAGGGCACGTCCTTCCGGGTGGCCCAGCGGCCGCCGCAGAGCTACTACCGCTGGATCCTGCCTCCCAACGACAAGCTGATGGGCTATGTCGTCAACGTGCCCCAGCTTCATGCCGGCCACGGGTTCGCCGTGCTGCTCAACGCGGATGACCGCGACCGGCGCATCGAGGTGGAGCTGGGCGGCGACACCGGCTGGAAGATGATCGGCAACGGGCGCGAGATCAACCGCAAGGGCCTGGCGCCCCGCGGCTGGCCGGCCGGGAAGGCGCCGCCCACCTGGCTCGCCGGCTGGAAGGGCGAAATCGTCGTGCCGAAGCTGGAATCCATCCTCCTGATGAATGGGTTCTGAAATCCCCGGGATGGACTTCCTTGAACAACTGCGGTCGCGTTTTTCCCGGACACGGGTGGCGGTGCGCGGCGTGTGGATCGGGCCCTATTGGACCGCGGTGCAAACCGAAATCGGCACGGGCCTGGCCGCGACGCAGCTGGAGGCGGGGTCCACGCACGGCGTGCACGCGCAACACCTGGCCGAAGCCGGCGCGCTGGCTGGCCGCGACGCGCGGGAGCTGGCGGCAGGCGTGTCCGACGGGTTTCCGCTGCGGCGGAGCGTGGGGCTGGCCGCGCTGAATGCGCTGCTGCCGGAGCCGGAGGGGAGCGTCACCGAACGCAACGCCGGGGACCTTGCCGCCGAAAAAGGCGCGGGCAAAACCGTCGGCGTGGTCGGGTGGTTCCCGTTCATTCCGCACTTGAGGGAAGCCGCGGCCTGCGTCGAGGTGTTCGAGCAGGATCCGGAAACGGGATTTGCGCTGACGGCAGAGCGCGCGGCGCGGCTGGCGCGCTGCGAGGTGCTCTGCATCACCGCGTCCGCGCTGCTCAACCGGACGCTGGACGGCCTGTTGGGGGCTGCCCGGCCGGGGGCCTGGAAGATGTTGGTGGGGCCTTCCGCACCCCTGTGCCGCGAGACCCTGGACCTCGGCTTCGACGCCGTCTGCGGCGCGCGCGTGGGGAATGCCGCGCCCGTGGTGCGGGTGATCCAGGAAGGCGGGTGCTTCCAGCAGATCCGGAAGACCGGAGCCGTCCGCCTGCTGAATTTCGAGGCGTAGAACGTCCGGGGCGCGGCTCCGGAAAATGCGGGAGGCATTGGAATGGGGTTTGACAGGCCCCTGGTCCTGTTCCCACAATGACCCCCAGCATGGAATTGAAATTCCAAAAACAACAAAACGAACAAGGGAGATGATCCGATGAAAAAATGGATGGCGATCCTGGTGGTTCTGATGTTTGCCGTTCCGGCCATGGGACAGTTGGGCGGGATGCCCATTGCCAGCGATGCCGCGACACCCGATGTCGGTCAGCTGCGGGGCTTGGCCGGTGTGGTCATTGGCGACGACGCCAACATCTATGGCGGTCGATTGTCCTTTGCGCCCGTTCAGGGTTTGACGGTATTCGGCGACCTTGGGGCGATTGACTTCGACGCCCACGGCATCGATCTGGGTTGGGCGGTGCAGGGCGGCGGCCTGTTCACCTTGCCGGTCAAGCTGCCGGTGGATCTGGCCCTGCGCGGTACTCTCGGCATGGCCATGGCGGAGGGCGACGGCGCCGACATCACATGGACGACCCTGAACGGAGGCGTTCTGGCCAGCAAGAAGATCGAGATGCTCACGCCCTACGGCTTCCTCGGCCTGAACTACGGGAAGTACGAGGTGGAAGCCAAGCACGGCGGAGGCGACTACGACGACGACGAGACCGATCTGGCGCTCGGCGGAGGTGTCCTCTTTTCGATGAACGAACAAATTTCCTTCTACGGGGAGATCGGGCACGTCGACGACGTGTTCTTCGGCGTCGGCGGGCGCTTCGCCTTCTAAATCGCGTCCATCGGACACGGTTCCGAACGCCCGTCCCCTCCGGGGGGCGGGCGTTTGGCTTGGGTGGGGGG
>DMJA01000183.1 GCA_003451935.1 Verrucomicrobiota bacterium
GGAGAAGGGCAAGGAGGCCACGCTTCGGGGGCTGCCGCAGGACTTGCGCCGCTCCAAGCCGGCGATGGAGTCGATCCATGCGGCGATCCGGCGGCTGTCGGACAAGACGCATCCGAATCTCGCGGCGATCCGGCAACTGGTCCACATGGGCGAGCAAATCTATGTGGTGGGTGATTTCGCGCCGGGAGTGGACATCGGGACCTGGGCGCGCGCGGGCGAAGGCGGCAAGCGCACGCTGGACGAAACGCTGCCGGCGCTGCGGCAGATTGCGGCGGGGCTGGATTTCGCGCATCGGCAGCGGATCATCCACCGCAACCTGAAACCCACGAACGTCTATCTGGGCCCGGACGGGGTGGTGCGGGTGACGGATTTCGGGCTGGCGCCCAGCCGCCACGTGACGATCGTGCGCGGCGAAGCGATGCGCACGGGATCAACGGGGCCGTATCTGGCGCCCGAACTGCGGGAGGGAGGGGAGGCGGATTCCGCCGGCGACCAGTATGCGCTGGCCGTGCTGGCATGGGAAATCCTGGCCGGCGCGCCGCCGGAAGCAGGGGAGGATCCTCCCGAAGACCTGCCGGCCGCCGCGCGTGCGGCGCTGCGGCGCGCCCTGTCGCCGAAGCCGCGGAACCGCTTTGTGACCTGCTCGGACTTCGCGAAGGCCATGGGCGGCGAGCGCGTCGCCGGCCGCCGGGACCGCAGCGCCGGGGAGTCGAAGCGCCTGCGCGTCCGTCTGGGAGTCGCCGCGGGGCTGGTGGCGCTGGGGGGTGCCTTGGGGGCGGGCATTTGCCCGCTGCGGGCATGGCTGCAAAGCGCCCAATCGGCTCCGCCGGAGAAGGAGGCGCCGCCGCCGGTCGCGGAGGCGGAACCGCCGCCCGCCGCCAAGGGCGCGCCGCAGAAGCTTGTGGCGACCACGCCGCAGCCGGTCGAAGGCCAGCCGTGGGTGACGCACACGGGCGGGATGGAATTTGTCTGGGTGCCCTCGATGCAGATGTGGGTCGGGCGCTACGAGGTCACCAACGAGGAATACCAGCAGAAGGATCCCGCGCACAGCAGCGGCGATTTCCGCGAACAGAGCCTGCAAGGGGCGCGGCAGCCGGCGGTGCGCGTGAACTTCGAGGATGTGGCGGCCTACGCCGCCTGGCTGACCGACCGGGAACGCGCCGCCGGAAAATTGCAGAATGGTTGGCGCTATCGGCTGCCCTCGCGCATGGAGGCGATCACCTACACGCGCGCCGGCCTGGACCCGGCCTATCCCTGGGGCGAAGCGTGGCCGCCGACGCGCGGCAACTATGCCGACGCCGCGCTGGGCGCGGCCTTCCCCGACATGAAATCCATCGCCGACTACCAAGACGGATTCGCGGCGACCGCCCCCGTCGAAGCCAGCGGGGAAAACGTGTGGGGGGTGTTTGGCGCGGGCGGCAACGGGTGGGAGACCACCACGAAGGCGTCGGGAACCGGCGAGTTCGGCGGCTGGCAGGGCGGCGGCTGGGACGACCATCTGGCCGCCCGCCTGGGCTGCGAGGTGCTCTATGGCTTCATCGGCAGCGCGCGCGGCGCCGTGAACGGCTTCCGCCTCGTGCTCGCGCCGGTCTCCGGCGAGGCCCCGCCGGAGTCCACGGACACGGCTGCGGCGTCCGCCGCCGCCCCGGGAAGTTGAGCCTGAAAATATTTTCCATTGTGTGGAAAACCCGCGAAAAGTTTTTCCATTGTGTGGAAAACTCCGGTAGTCTTTTCGCCGTGAGAAGGCGCGGCACCATGAGGCGTTGGATGATCGGCGGTTTCCTGGCCTGCATGGCGTGCGGCGCGGCGGGGGCCGAAGAGCTGACGCCGGTGGAGATCGTGCGGCGGTGCGACGACCTCCTGCGGGGGGAGGAGAGTTTCTGCAAGCTGACCATGACGGTTACGCGGCCGAAGTGGTCGCGGACGGTCGCGATGGAGGCGTGGACGCGCGGCACCAAGGACTCGTTCATTCGCGTGCTCTCGCCGCCGAAGGAGCAGGGCGTGACGTTTCTCAAGAAGGGGCGCGAGGCGTGGCAG
The DNA here is from genome assembly GCA_003451935.1 of Verrucomicrobiota bacterium. Classification (GTDB taxonomy): domain Bacteria; phylum Verrucomicrobiota; class Kiritimatiellia; order CAIQIC01; family Lenti-01; genus Lenti-01. The sequence continues at coordinate 2,038 of DMJA01000183.1, forward strand.
TACGCGCCGTCCATCGACCGCGTCATCAAGATTCCGCCGTCGATGATGCTGCAGTCGTGGCTGGGGAGCGATTTCACGAACGACGACGTGGTGCGGGCGGACAGCCTCGTGGTGGACTACGACCACGTGATCGGGTCGGAGCCGGAGGAGGATGGCGTCGCGTACTGGGTGGTCGAGGCGCGCCCGAAGCCGTCGGCCCCGGTGGTGTGGGGCCGCGTGGACCTGAAAATCCGAAAGGACGATTTCATCCCTGTCCGCGTGGACTATTTCGACGAAGACGCCGGGCTGGTGAAGTACTACGAGACGGCAGACTTCGCCGAGGTGGAGGGGCGGCGGTTGGCGACGCGGATGACGATGCACGACCAGTCGCGGCCGGGGCACCAGACCGAAATCCGGTACGAATCGCTGACGTTCAAACCGGACATGCGGCCCGACACGTTCACGGTGCAGAACCTGAGGCGATAGGCGGGGCCTCATGATGTTGCTGAAAACGGCGTGGCGGAACATCGGCCGCAACAAGCGGCGGTCGGTGCTCTCCGCGCTGGCGATCGGTTTCGCGTTCGGCCTGCTGGTGTTCTCCATGGCGCTCCAGCGCGGCAGCTACGTGGACATGATCCAGAACACGGTGCGCGTCCACACGGGCCATCTGCAAATCCAGCAGGCGGGGCATTTCCCGGAAAGGCTGCTGTCGGAGAAGCTCGACCCGGCGGGCATCCTGGAAGCGGTGGACAAGCTGCCGCGCGTGGTCGGCGCCGCGCCGCGCGTGATGACGGCCGCGCTCGTGAGCAAGGGCGAGCATACCTTCGGCGCGGCCGTGTTCGGCATCGATCCGGAGCGCGAGAAAACGGTGTCCACCTTGGCGAGCGTGGTGCGCGAAGGGGCGTTCCTCGCGCCGGACGACCGGGAGGGCGTGTTGCTGGGAACGACGCTGGCCAAAAACCTTGGCGCGGCGGTGGGCGACGAAATCGTGTTCATCGGACAGGGGGCGGACGGCTCGATGGCGGCGGGCAAGCTGATTGTCCGCGGCCTGTTCAAGATGGGGATGGGCGATCTGGACCGGGCGGCGATGGCCGTGCACCTCGCGACGGTGCAGAAGGCGTTTTCGATGGAGGGCGGCGTCACCGAGATTGCCGTCCTGCTGGATAGCGAACGGATGCGGCCGGAAGCGGAGCGGGAGGTGCGCGCCAAGCTGGATGGCATGGGCCGGAAGGATGCCGTCGTGCTGGGCTGGCCGACGCTGATGCCGGGCGTGGAGCAGGGCATCCGGGTGGATTGGAACAGCGGGCTGATCATGTACGCGGCGCTGGTGCTGGTGGTGGGATTCGGCATCGCCAACACGTTTCTGATGGCCTACATGGAGCGCATCCACGAGCTGGGCGTTTTGCTGGCGCTGGGGATGCCGCCGCGCCGCCTCTCGCGGATGGTCTATCTCGAATCGGTCCTGCTGGTGGGGCTCGGGATTCTCGTCGGTTTGGCGGGGGGGGTGCCCATCACCTATTACTATCAAGTCAACGGCATTGATTTCGGCATCAACGAGGAATTGACCGCCAAGTACGGGATGAGTTCCGTGATCCATGCGCAGCTCGAGCCGCTGGTGTTCGCATGGGCGGGGGGCATCGTGCTGGCGATTTCGCTGGCGGTGGCGCTCTATCCCGCGCTCAAGGCGGCGCGCATCAAGCCGGTGGAGGCGTTGCGCCACACGTGAAAACGCTCGTCAAGATGGCGTGGCTGAACCTCTGGCGCAACCCGCGCCGGACGGTCATCCTGCTGTGCGCGATGGCGGCGGGGCTGGTGGGCATCCTCTTCTCGATGGGTTTCGTCAACGGCTGGATCCGCCAACTGGTGGCCGACTCTGTCAACATCTACGAGAGCCACGTCAAGATCCTCGCGAAGGGCTACAACGACAACCCGGTGATCGAAAACAATTTCGAGCCGTCGGAGAAGATTCTGTCGGCGCTGGCGGCCGATCCGCGCGTGAAGAGCTGGGTGCCGCGCGTCGCCGTGCAGGGCCTGCTGTCTACGCCGGAGCATTCCCTCGTAGTGACGATCATCGGGACGGACCCGGCGCGCGAACTCGAGGTTTCGACGGCATGTCAAATGCTGGCCGAGGGCCGCCCGTTGTCCGGCGGGGCACCAGGCGAAATCCTCATTGGCCAGGATCTGGCGGAGAAAATCAAAAAGGGCTTGGGCAAAAAGGTGGTGCTGATGTCGCAGCAGCTCGGCGGCGAGATCGGCACCGGCGCGTTCCGGGCGGCGGGCATCTTCGACGTCGGCAACGGGGGCTACAACGAGGGCAACATCTACATTTCGCTGGGCGAGGCGCAGCAAATGCTGAATCTGGGCGGGCGCGTCACCGAAATTTCCGTCCTCCTGCACGACATCGAGCAAAGCGCGGCCTTTGCCGCGGATTTGGCGGCGCGGCTGGACGATCCGGCCCTCGAGGTGCTGACGTGGCGGCAGCGATTGCTCTACGTCCACGAGACACTCGAAATGATGGGCCAGTACACGTGGATCTATTACGCCATCTTTTACATCGCGATGGCGTTTGGCATCGTGAACACGCTGATGATCTCCATCGGCGAACGCACGCACGAAATCGGCGTCCTGATGGCCGTCGGGATGTCTCGGACGCGCCTCATGTCGATGATCCTGCTTGAATCATTCTTCATCGCGGTGGTCGCGGTCATCGCCGGCCTGGCGGCGGGCGGCGCGCTGGTGGCGTGGTTCCATGTCCGCGGCATCGACTTGAGCTCGTTCGCGGAAGGGTTGGATCTGTACGGCATGGCGCACGTCATCCGGCCGGTTTTGGTGTCCGCGGACGTGGTGTCCGCGATGGCGGGAACCTTTGCGATTTCGATTTTGTTTTCGCTGCTGCCGGCGTGGCGGGCGGCGCGGCTCGTTCCGGTGGCGGCGCTGCGGCAGGCGGGATAGGAGGAGAGGTGCGCGATGACGATCGTGGAAACCAAAGGCGTGACGAAGGACTACCGCGAGGGGCGGACGGACGTCCACGCCCTGCGCGGGGTGGACCTGAAAATCGGCGAGGGCGAGTTCATCGCCGTGGCCGGGCCGTCGGGCTCTGGCAAGACGACGCTTTTGAACATCGTCAGCGGGCTGGATTCGGCCACCGCCGGCGAGGTGCGCGTGGACGGCGAGGAGATTTCAGGGATGCGGCCGGCCGCACTCAGCGGGCTCCGGTTGCGCAAGATCGGGTTTGTGTTCCAGTCGTACAACCTGATTCCCGTGCTGACGGCGCGGGAGAACGTCGAATTCACGATGCTGCTGCAGGGCGTGCCGGCCGGCGAGCGGCGGAAGCGCGCGCTGGAGATGCTCCGGCACGTCGGGCTGGAGGGGCTGGAGAACCGCCGCCCGCCGACGCTGTCCGGCGGGCAACAGCAGCGCGTGGCCGTGGCGCGCGCCATCGTCACGCGCCCGCGGCTGGTGCTGGCGGACGAGCCGACGGCGAACCTCGACTCGGAGACCGGCGCGAAGCTGCTTGATTTGATGCGCGAGCTGAACCGCGAAGAGAACATGACCTTCGTGTTTTCCACGCACGACCCGATGGTGATGGACTACTCGCGCCGGCTGATCCGCCTGCACGATGGCCAGGTGGCGTCGGACGAACGACGGGAGGGGGAGGGAGGATGAAGTTGGGCGAGTGCCATTCTGTGGGCTGGAAACAGCCCGGCTCGGCAGGGACGCCACGCCCTACCCAAAGACCATTCCGCGGATTTCAGGTAGGGCGAACCGTCCCGGTGAGCCGTGTTTATTTGGGTTCCTTCTTGTTGGCGGCAATGTGGGCCGGTTCGGTATTTGCTGATACCGTCGAATTCACGGGTTATTGGAAGTCGTTTCTTTCCGCCACCGACGTCCGGGACAGCTACCGGCGGCTCGGGCTCTGGGACAACGGCTATCTGGCGGATGACGTGGAACGCGTGCGCCTGAAATTCCAATGCGTACCGTCCGGCGAGCTGGCGTTCGGGATGCACTACGAGGCGGTTCTGCACTGGGGCGACACGGTGAAGCTGCGCCCGCGCCTGGAGGAGAGCGCCATCTTGCCGGAACGCCCGCGCTTCATGCAGCTGGAGGACGAGATCCTCGACGATGGAGCGGTTCAGGCAACCCATGGCCTGGATCGCCTGTGGGTGCGGCTGGAACCGTCTTCGCGCCTGCAGCTGACGTTCGGCCGGCAGGCGGTGGGTTGGGGCACGGGTCTGATCTGGAGCCCTTCCGATTTGTTCGCCGCGTTTTCCCCGACGGAAATCGACCGCGAGGAAAGGGTGGGCGTGGATGTCGCGCGGTTGATCCTGCAGCCGCATTCCAATCTCTCCCTCGACGTGGTGGGCGAGCCGCTCGATCTTGAACAGCAGTGGACGGCCAACGCGGACGACTCCTCGCTGGTGGCGCGGCTGGGCACGCATGTCGGCGAGTATGACCTTCATCTTTGCGGGGGCGTCGTCCAATCCGATCTCGTGCTGGGCGGCGATTTTGCCGGCAATTTGGGCGATGCCGGATTCCGCGGCGAGGCGCTGCAAACGTGGGTGGACGAGAGCGGGCAGCGCGACTATTTCCGCGGGCTGCTCGGGCTCGACTATGGATTCGCATGGGCGTGGAATCCCTACGTGGCCGTCGAATATTACTATAACGGCCTGGGGGAGGCCGATCCAGCGGACTACGCGCCGCGCCGGATGGAGACCTCGGTGAGGCGGGTGTTCGAGCGCGGCATCGCCTACAACATCGGCCGCGACTATCTGGGCGGCACGTTCCGCATCCAGCCGAACGCGCTGCTGACGTTCCAGGCCACAACGTTGGCCAACCTGCACGACGGCAGCTTTCGCGAGTTTGCGACACTGGCCTGGTCGGTGGCGGAGGACTTCGACTTGATCTTCGGCGCGGATTTTGGAATCGGGGCCGGTGGCGGCGAATTCACGGGGCTGGAAGGGCTGGGTTTGCCTGATTTGTATTTCCTGCATGGGAAGTTCTATTTTTGATGAATCGAAACCGGCTCCACCGTGGCCGGCTACAACGGGCAAGATTGGATGGAAAAGCATCGACACCTCAGGCGATTGGATCGGGTTTGGATTTCAAACCCAGTCTATTTCATTACGGCTTGCACCCACAAACGACAGTTGCTTCTGGCTGCGCAAGATGCGGTAGATGTCCTTCGATAGGAATGGGCATCGGCGAAGGACCGGCATGGGTGGTTGATTGGGCGCTATGTGGTCATGCCGGACCATGTACATTTTTTCTGCGCTGAACCATTCGGCGGCGCGCGGCATTCGCTATCGCGGTCCATTTCACCGCCGATCTGGCAGGCCCAGTTCTTCGACCACATCTTGCGGACGTCCGATTCCTATGGCGAGAAATGGGCGTATGTGAGGGAAAATCCAGTTCGCAAGGGACTGGCGATCTCGTGGGAGCAGTGGCCCTATCAGGGGTTTGTGGATTTCGATATTCCGGGATCGATGTAGGCGCGCACGGTGGGCGCGCAGAAGAGAGAATATGGCCGGCCCCAAGGTGGCCGGCTACAAAGAACAAAGCCGCCTCCTCCAGCCGGGCCGGTGGCAAAGAGGCGCTCAGGGTTCGAGGAGGTGGGCGACTTCGGACTGCCGGGTCCAAGGGAGGATGTATTCGCGCCAGAGGAAGGGGGCGAGGTCGCCGGGCAAGTTCGTCGCGATTTCGGCGGCCATGGCGCGGATGAAATCAATGAGGCGCAGTTCGGCGGACAGGTCGGTGAGCAACGCCACCATTTTTTCCCGGTCGCCGGTTGCGAGGGCTTCGCGGGCGTCGGCGCGAACGAGGTCGAATTTGGCGTCGGCGATCTGATTGGCCAGTTGCTGGCGGGCCAGAAGAGCGTCAATCAAAGAGCGATTCGCCTTTTCCACCGCGTTTGGTTCGCCGGCGGTTCCGGCGGGGGAGATGGCGATGAGGATTTCGGGAAGGGGGGGAGGGGGCAGGCGGGTTTCCGCAGCGGGCCATTTCGGAATGGGGTGGCGCGGGAAGCGGGCGCGGTCGGCGAGGGCGAGGAGCAGGCGGCGGTCGATGTCGCGGAGTTGCGTACGCAGCTTTTCGAGAACTTCGGACGTCATCAGGAGAAGACGACGGTGCGGTTCTTGTAGACGAGCAGCCGGTGGTGCAGGTGCCCGTAGATGGCGCGGGAGAGGACGATTTTTTCGAGGTCGCGGCCGAGGCGGACGAGGTCGTCCACGCCCTGGCGGTGGGAGACGCGGATGACGTCCTGCTCGATGATGGGGCCTTCGTCGAGCTTTTCGGTGACATAGTGGGCGGTGGCGCCGATGATTTTCACCCCGCGGTCGTGGGCGGCGCGGTAGGGGTTGGCGCCGGCGAAGGCGGGCAGGAAGGAGTGGTGGATGTTGAGGATGCGCATGGGGAAGGCCTCCACGAAGGCGGGGCCCAGGATCTGCATGTAGCGGGCGAGGACGACGAAATCCACGTTGGCTTTTTGCAGGAGCGCGATTTGCCGGGACTCGGCTTCGGCCTTGTTCGCGGCGGAAACGGGAATGTGGTGGAAGGGAATGCCATGGCGCTCGACCAGGCCGCGGTGGTCGTCGTGGTTGGAGAGGATCAGGGCGATCTCGGCGGGCCATTCGCCGCTTTCGTGGCGGGCGAGGATGTCGTAGAGGCAGTGGGCCTGCCGGGAGACCATGACGGCCATGCGCAAGGGCTGGTCGGAGCGGTGCAGGCTCCATTCGATCCGGAACGGTTCCGCCACGGCCCCGAAGCGGGCCGCGAACTGGTCGAGCGGAAACGCAAAGCCCGCGAGTTCCCATTCCATGCGGGCGAAGAAAACCCCGTCTTCCGTGTCCACATATTGGTCGAGGGCGATGATGTTGCCGTTGTTTTCCAGGATGAAGGCGGAGAGGGCGGCGACGATGCCGCGCCGGTCGGGGCAGGAGACGAGCAGGATGGCGGTGGGCTTGGAGGTAGCCATGGGGGTGGGGGCGAGGGCCTTAGTCGTTCTGCGGGATTTCGGGCGGCAGGAGATCGGAGAGGTTGGGGGCCGCTTCGGGGCTGCGGTCGGCGGCGGCGAAGGTGGCGACGATGGGCCGGTGGTCGGAGGACCGCAACAGGGTGGCGGAGCGAACGGCGAAGGACTTGCCGGGAATCACTTCGCGCAGGAGGCCGTCGCTGGCGAGCATGTAGTCGATGCGATGGTAGGTGTCGTCGTTCTCGCGGGCGGTCCAGGCGTCGCCGACGGCATCGGCGGGGCGCAGGTCGTGGAGGAGGCGCTTGCGCTGGTAGGTGGTGATTTCGCGCAGGGCGGCGGAATTCGGGTCGTCGTTCAGGTCGCCCACGACGAGGAGGTTCAGGTCGGGAGATTCCTTGAGGGCGGCCCGGACATGGTTGTTCAGCAGGCGGGCCTCGTTGCGGCGCATTTCGGCCTGGCCGAAGGAGTGGAAGACCTTGGACTTGAGATGGGCGACCATGAGGCGGAGGCGGTACTGGGGATTGACGGCGATGTCGATCTCCAGAATGCCGCGCATGACGGGGAATTTCGTGGGGCCGATCGTGTAGGTGTCGTCGGTGTGGGAGTTCTTGGCGACGATGGGAAAGCGGGAGAGGACGGCCAGGTTGAGTTCCGACTTGCCGCGGCGGAGGTATTCCTCGTGGCCATATTCCAGGCCGGCCTGGCGGAGGCTGTATTTGAACTCGGCCCAGGCGGCGGGGTCGCCCATCTCCTGCACGGCCAGGATGTCGGGGGAGACCTGCTGGATGACGCCGATGATGGCCTCGGCCTCTTCGCGCGGCTTGGGCTCGAGGGTGGCGGAGGTTCCGTCGCGGTCCACCAGCGCATACTGGTTGAGGTTGAAGG
>DMJA01000080.1 GCA_003451935.1 Verrucomicrobiota bacterium
GCCGCCGCCAAATCCCCCCTCCTGGCGTTCGTCGGCGCAGGCTTCTGGGGGCTGCACATGGCGTTCACGCAGGGGCTGCTCGCCAAACTGATCGCCGACACCGCGCCCGGCGAATTGCGCGGCACCGCCTTTGGCGTATTCAACCTTGTCAGCGGCGGCGCGCTTCTCCTGGCCAGCGCGATCGCCGGCGCGCTCTGGACCGCCCTCGGCCCGCCCGCCACGTTCCTCGCGGGCGCCGCCTTCGCCGCCCTCGCGGCGGCGGGCCTGCTCTTCGTCCGTCCCCGGACCGTTCCGGCTCCCTAGCGCTTCCCGCCGGAATCCCGCGTCCCGACGGGCGCTTGACAAATTAATCCAATGTTGTACTATCCCATCTCGAATAAATAAAGAGGCGCCATGTCCAAATCCACGCTCCAGCCCGACTTTCCCCGGCGACGCGAGTACCACTCGCCGGACCTGGTGCCCGCCGCCAGCATTCTCCCGTTGTGGCGGCGCATCTACCAGGAATTCATGATCCGCGGCCAAAGATGGAACCTGCCCACCAACGTTTCCATGGTCTTGATCCATCTGAACCTGCACCCCGAGGATTCCGAACCGGCGGCCATCGCCGCCGCCAACTACCTCCCCCGCCAAACGGTCACCTTCATCCTCGACGCCTTGGAGAAAAAGGGGCTGGCTGTCCGCCGCCCGCATCCCAACGACCGGCGCCGCAAGCTCGTCCAACTCACCCCCAAGGGGCGGCAAGTGGCCGAATCCATGGTTCAGGAATTCATTCATTTTGAATCCGCCGCCCTGCGCACCATCGAGGATGTGGACCTCCCCCGCCTGCAATCCTTCCTGACCCGCTACGCCGACGCGTTGGCCGCCCAGAACGACCGCGATTTGAAAACCTGAAAGGAATCCCCATGCGTTTCCGTTCCATTCTCCGCCCGGCCACGCTCGGCCTGCTGCTGCTGGCCCTGGCCTCAGGCTGCCGCAGCTTCGAGCCGGAGCGCGCCCGCCGCGAGCACACCGAGTCGTTCACTTCGAACCTCGCCGCCCTGGCCGAGGCGGAGCTGGCGAAACCCCTCTCGCTGGACGACTGCATCCGCATCGCCATGACGAACAACTACGCGGTGCGCAAGGCCGACCTCGACCGCGAACTGTACCGCATCGGCAAGAATGTCGCCTTCACCGCCTTCCTGCCGAATGTCGCGGCCTCCGCAGGCTATCATTCCTACGCCAAGACCCCGCAGATGTCCGAAAAGCAATTTGGCACGGCGGGCGTGGACATCGGCATGCCGATTTTCATGCCGTCCACGTGGTTCCTCTACGCGGCCGCGCGCCACGGCTACGCCTCCGCCGGCGTCGCCGCCCATTACGTCCGCCAAGGCATCGTCCTGCAGACCACCATCAACTATTACAACTTCCTCGTCCAGCAGGACACCGTCGCGGCGCTCGAAACCCAGCTCGACGCCACGCGCCAAACCGCCGACCGCGTTTCGGGCCTGGCCGACGAAGGCCTCGTCACCCGCTGGGAAGGCGACCAGGCGCTCTTCGCCGCCGAACTGCGCGAAGCCGAGCTCAACCGCGCCCGCCGCCAACTGGCCGTGATGCACGGCGAACTGCTCCAAGGTCTCGGCCTCTCGCCCGCCGCTGACCTCCAGCTCTCCGGCGAGACCGGCGAAAAATCCATGCCCAAAGGTTCTGTCGCGGATCTCGTGCTGAAGGCGCTGGAAATCAACCCGCAACTGGCCATCGCCGATCGGCAGGTCGTGATGCAGGACCACGCCGTGCGGCAGGCGTTCTGCAACTTCCTGCCGGTGATTTCCCTGTTCTCCTCCGGCTCGTGGACGGGCAACGACCTGGCCATCCACTCCGCCAACTGGGTCTCCGGATTCCAAGGCGCGTGGACGCTGTTCGACGGCCTCGCCAACGTGGCGCGCTACAAGGCCGCCAAGGTCGAGCGCCAGCAAACCAAGCTCGAGCGCGAGAACACCTTCCTCTCCGTCATGGTCGGGGTCGTCGCCGCCGAGGCCGCCGCGCGCGACGCCGCCGAGGGCGCCCGCGTCCGCCAGCGCGCCTACGACGTCGCCGCCGCCAAGTGGGCGGACTACGACGCCAAGGCCCGCGAAGGCCTGATCCCCCTGAGCGACGCGCTCGACGCGCGCGGCGCCATGGATCTCGCGCAGGTCGCGCTCGTCCAAAGCCGCTATCAGGAAAAAATCGCCATCGCCAACCTCGAGCTGGCCATGGGCCTGACCCTTGTTCCCGAACCCCAGACCGAAACGAAAGCAGAGAAGTAACATGAAAAACAACCGCCTCGCCCTTTGCCTCCTCGCCGTCGCCCTGTCCGCCGCCGTCCTCGCGACCGGGTGCGGCAAAAAGAAAGCCGCCGCCGTTGAAGACACCGTTCGCGCCTTGGCCGTCCGCGCCCAGCCGGCGGCTTCCCGCGATTTCGAGCGCCGCCTGACCGTGCAGGGCACGCTCGAAGCCAAGAACTTCGCGCACGTGGCGGCGCGCGCCGACGGCAACCTCGACGCCCTCTGGGTGGACGAAGGCGATGCGGTCGTCGCCGGCGAAACCGCCCTCTTCCAGATCGACCCCGTCAGCCGCGAGAACGCCCTGACCATCGCGAAGCAGAATCTCGCCGTCTCCAAGGCTTCGCTGGAAGTCGCCAAGGCATCCGCCGGAAAGACCAAGGCCGAGGCCCGCAAGGCCACGCTCGATTACGAGCGCTACGAGCGGCTCCACAAGGACGGCAAGGTCAGCGCCAACGAATTCGAGGCCGCCGAAGTCATGAACGCGCAGGCCAAGGCCGGAATCGCCGTCGCCGACGCGCAGGTGGATCTGGCCGAGCGCCAAGTCAAGCAGGCCGAGGCCTCCCTTTCCATTGCGGAAAAGAGCTTGGCCGACACGAAGATTCTCGCGCCGATCTCCGGCGTGGTCAGCTCCCGCACCGCCGAACCCGGCGAGCAGATGTCCATCGGCAAGGTCGTCCTGCGCATCGACGACCTCGCCACGGTCGAGGCCGCCGCCTACCTCCCCGCCCAGTATTTTTCCGAGGTGGAACCCGGCCAGACCGAGTTTCGCCTGCGCGTCGGCGGCCGCGAAGCCGGCAAGCACACGGTCACCTACCGCAGCCC
>DMJA01000243.1 GCA_003451935.1 Verrucomicrobiota bacterium
GTCCAGCCCCGTGCGACCCACCGGCCCCGAGAGCCCCACCGCCACGTGGTCGTCCTCCGTCGGCAGCCCGTCCTTGCCCATGCGAAAGACGCGCCCCGTCTCGAAAAACGCCACTTCGGCCACCTGCCGCGAGAAATTCAGCCCGATGGTCTCGGCCATCTGCGGCAGCAACGCGTCGCGCATCGTCGTGTGGTCCGCCGTCAGCGGATTGACCAGCTTGGCTCGGTTCGGCGCGTTGTCCTTGTCGAACAGGTCCAGCAGCCCCTCCGCCAAAAAGCTGTAGCTCATGATCTGCTGCAGGCCCAGGCCGACGAGCACCTCGCGCAACCGCGCCTGCGCCTGCGCGGGCTTGTCGTCCGCGTCCGGCACGAGGGTCGCCATCGACCGCACCGGCGGCAGCTTCTTCAGCCCGTAGATGCGCGCATATTCCTCGATCAAGTCCGCCTCGCGGGTCAAATCCTCGCGGAACGTCGGCACCTTCACCTCGACCGCATCCGCCCCGCAGCGCACCACCTCCAGCTCCAGCGACGCAAAGACCTTCGCGATTTCTTCCGGCTTCGCGGACAGCCCCAGCAACGCTTCCAGCCGGGCCGGCCGGCAAACCACTTTCCAGGGCAGCTTCGGCGCCGAACGGACGTCCGCGACGCCCATCAGCAGCTTCGCCCCCGCCAATTCGCACATCAACTTCGCCGCGCGCCGGCTGCCGAACTCCGCCAGCTCGGCATCCACCCCGCGCATGAACCGATAGGCCGATTCCGACAGCATCCCCAGCTTCTTACTCGTCGAGCGGATCGCCGCCGGACGGAAATTCGCGCTCTCCAGCAGGACTTCCGTCGTGCTTTCGTTGATTCCGCTATGCTCGCCGCCCATCACGCCCGCCACCGCCATCGGCTTCTTCGCGTCGGCGATCACCAGCATCTGCGGCTCCGGCGCGCGCTCCACCCCGTCCAGCGTCAGGATTTTCTCGCCCGGCTTCGGATGCCGCACCACGATGCGCCCTTCCGCCAGCAGCTTCTGGTCGAACGCGTGCAGCGGCTGCCCGCACTCCAGCATCACGTAGTTCGTGATGTCCACGATGTTGTTGATCGCGCGGATGCCGGCGGCCTCCAGCCGCCGCTTCATCCAGTCGGGGCTCGGGCCCACCTTCACGTCCTGCAAGATCCGCGCCGTGTACCGCGGGCAATCGTTCAAGTCCTCGACCACCACGCTCGTCGCTTTCTCTACCGCCGGATTCGATTCCGTCAAAGAGATATCCGGCACCTTGAGCTTCGTGCCATAGAGCGCCGCCACTTCGCGCGCGATGCCCATCAGGCTCAGGCAATCCGGCCGGTTCGGAGTGATTTCCACCTCGATCACCGTCTCCGGCGGGCCCATCACCTCGGACAGCGCCGTGCCCGGCGCCCACTTCGCGTCCAGCACCATCAGCCCGTCGTGGTTCTTGGAAATTCCCAGCTCGTCCTCGGCGCAGAGCATGCCCTCGCTGAAGACCCCGCGCACCTTGCGCTTCTCGATCGTGAACCCGATGGGCAACACCGTGCCCAGCGGCGCGAACGGATATTTCCCGCCCACCGCCGCGTTCGGCGCGCCGCACACCACCGTCATCCCCGCTGAACCACCGTAGTTCACCTTGCACAGCGTCAGCTTGTCCGCGTTCGGATGCTTCTCGATGGCCAGCACTTCGCCGACCACCACGCCCGGCACGCCCCCGCCCATGCGTTCGATGCCTTCGACCTCCACACCCGAGAACGTCAGCTTGTCCGCCAACCCCTCGACCGTGTCCTCGAAGTCCACGTACTCCCTCAACCAGCTCAACGGAATTTTCATGGTCTCGCCCTAAATTAGAATTGCGCCAAATAGCGGGCGTCGTTCTCGTACAGCCGCCGGATGTCGTCGATGCCGAACAGGATCATCGCCAGCCGCTCGATGCCCATGCCGAACGCGTAGCCCGTCACGGCCTCCGGATCGTAGCCCGCCAGCGCGAACACGTTGGGATCCACCATGCCGGCGCCCATGATCTCGNNGCTCGGTGAACGGGAAGAAATGCGTGCGGAACCGCGACTTCACGCCCGGCCCCATCAACTCGCTCGCGAAATGGTCGATGTCGCTCTTCAGGTCGGCCAGGCTGACCTTCTCGTCCACGTAGAGCCCCTCGATCTGGTGGAAATTCGCCGAATGCGTCGCATCCGTCGTGTCGCGCCGATAGCACCGCCCCGGGCACACGATGCGCACCGGAGGCTTGCGGCTTTCCATGTACCGCGCCTGCACCGCGCTCGTCTGCGTCCGCAGCAGCAACCCGCCCGGCAGATAGAACGTGTCCTGCACGTCGCGCGACACATGATCCGCCGGCGTGTTCAGCGCGTCGAAATTGTAATATTCCGTCTCGACATCCGGCCCGTCCGCCACCACAAACCCCATCCGCCGGAAAATCGCCGACGTCCTGTCGATCAGCTGCGCGATCGGATGCAACCGCCCCTGCCGCGGCCAGCGCCCCGGCAGGGAGAGGTCAAACGCCCCCGCCTTCGCCGCCTTCGCCTCCGCCTCCAGCACCGCCTTGCGGTCCGCCACCGCCGCCGTCACCCCCACCTTGAAGCGGTTCAGCGCCTGGCCCATTGCCGGCTTGTCCGCCGCCGCCACGTCCTTCAGGCCCTGCATCAGCCCCGGCAGCAGGCCGTTGCGGCCGATGTATTTCACCCGCAACGCCTCCACCGCGGCCATGTCCGCCGCCCCCGCCAGCTCGGCGAGCGCCTGCGCCGTCCATCCATCCACTTCCTTGATGTCCATAAATCTCCTCAAACTCGAAATTTTCCACACAATGGAAAAATGTTTCGCGAGTTGCCGCTCCGTTCGCGGAGCTCACTCGCTCGCTGCGCAGAGCCGCAGCGCTATAGACCTCGCGTTCGCCCTTCGTTTGCAACTCGGGCTCGGCACTCGGCTATTTTCCACACAATGGAAAAAATGTTTCCACACCGTGGAAAACAATCGGGGCATTTTTCCACACTGTGGAAAAATGGAAAGCACGAAAAGCGGGAGATTCAGCGGCCGTGGACCGTGATATGTTCGCACAGGCTGCGGCAGAACTCGACCTCCAGGTCGGATTTCCCGTTGAACTGCACCCATTTGCCGTCGCGGTTTTCGTGCCAGAACTCCGCCGCCTGCAGGGTATACGGTCCCAGATGGATCATCTGGAACTCGAACAGGTGGTAGCGGCTGCCGTCGAACGCGATGTCCAGCCCCAGCATCGGAAAATCGATTTCCTCCACGACCTTCCGCGCGAAATCGAGCAAGCCCTCCCGATCGGCCTCCGGCACCACGAACAGGCGCCCCCCCCCGCTCGCCCGGAAATCGCCCTCGCGGTTCTGGCGATAGAGGATGTAGTACTTCCCGCCGAAAACAACCACCTTGTAGTCCCCCGCCAGGTTCGGCACGAACTCCTGCACCACCACCGGCTGGCGCACCGGCGGATCCGTTTTCCGGTATTTCGCCACCACCGGCGACAGCCCCCTGCGGATCGCCTGCTTGAGCCCCTCCAAAGCCACCGCGGGCCATCCCGGACCCAGCGCCGTCTGGCTGATGGCCCGCGCATGCCGCCGGTATTCCTCCGGGTTCCGCGCCAGAAAAACCCCCTCGCTCCCCGATCCGGCCACCTGCTTGAGGACCACCGGGAACTGCGACGGCATCCCCGCTACCGCTTCCTCCACCGATCCAAAGCACCACGAGCGCAGCGATTTCAGCTCGGGATTCTTGAAATCGCGCCGCATCATCTCCATGTAGCACTTGTTGTGGTGCGCCTTTAGATGCTCGAACGGCGGCAGGCAAATCGCGCCGTGCCGCTCCAGCCAATACACCACGTCCTCGACGTAGTGTTTGTAAAACGGCCCCTTCTTCTCCGACGTCTGGTACACCACGTATTTTCCGCGAAAGTCCTGCCCCAAGTCCAGCCCCCCGAACGTCGCCACCCGCACCGAGAATCCACTCTTCTCGAACAGCGCTTTCATCTTCGGAACGTCCATCGAGGTGAAATGGACCAGATCCTCCATCGAAACCAGGAAATCCCCGTCCCCGTCCGTCAGGATGTACAGTTCCTTGTCCATGCGGGAGACATACTGCCCCCCCTCCCCTCCAAAATCAAGCCCGCCACCTGCGCGGCTTGTCATCGCCCCCTCGCCGCGCTATAGTCCCCCCCCGTCAACCACCATGAGCGACATCAAGCAACCATCCCTTTTCGACGACTCCGAGGACGCCCCGCGCCCCGCCAAAAGCGGCAAGGCCGCCGCCAAAGCCCCTCCCCCTCCCCCCGCGCCGCCCGTGGATGAAAAGGACCTTGGCGACGGGCCGCTGCACCGCCTGATGGACGGCAATTTCCTGCAGTACGCTTCCTACGTCATCCGCGACCGCGCCATCCCCGAAATCGAGGACGGCCTCAAGCCCGTCCAGCGCCGCATCCTGTATTCGCTGAACCAGAACGACGACGGCCGCTTCATCAAGGTCGCCAACATCGTGGGCTACACGATGCAGTTCCATCCGCACGGCGACGCCTCCATCGGCGACGCGCTGGTCACGCTCGTCAACCGCGGCTATCTCATCGAAGGCCAGGGCAACTTCGGCAACATCCACACCGGCGATCCCGCCGCCGCCCCCCGCTACATCGAATGCCGCCTCACGGACCTCGCCGCCACGCAGCTCTTCAACGACGACCTCACCGAGTTCATCCCCACCTACGACGGCCGCAAGAAGGAGCCCGTCGTCCTGCCCGCCAAGCTCCCCCTCCTCCTGATGCTCGGCGCGGAGGGCATCGCCGTGGGCCTCTCCACGCGCATTCTGCCGCACAATTTCGGCGAACTGCTCCAGGCCATGATCGCCATCCTCCAGAAAAAGCCCTTCAAGCTGATCCCCGATTTCCCGCAGGGCGCCCTCATCGACGCCCGCGAATACGACGAAGGCCGCGGCAAGGTCCGCCTCCGCGCCGTCATCGACCAGAAGGACGAGGCTACGCTCGTCATCCGCGAACTGCCCTACGGCGTCAACACCGAGATGCTCATGGCCTCCATCGAGGACGCCGCCAAGAAGGGCAAGATCAAGACCAAGGCCATCCGCGACTACACCGCCGGCAAGGTCGAGATCGAGATCGCCCTCCAGTCCGACGCCGACATCCCGCAGGCCATCCAGGCCCTCTACGCCTTCACCCTCTGCGAAGTCTCCCTCTCCCTGCGCCCCATCGTCATCCGCGAGCAGCGCCCCGTCGAGATGTCCGTCCACGACATCCTGCGCCACAACACCAAGCGCCTCGTCGACCTCCTGCGGAAGGAACTCCAGATCGAGCGCAAGAAGATCGACGAAGCCCTCCAATCTGCCTCCCTCGTCCGCCTCTTCATCGTGCACCGCATCTACAAGCGCATCGAGGAATGCAAAACCGCCGCGGAGGTCAAGCAGGCCATTCTCGATGGCCTCCTCCCCTTCCGCGACCAGCTCCGCCGCGACATCACGAACGACGACCTCGACATGCTGCTGGCCATCCCCATCAAGCGCATCTCCCTCTACGACATCAACAAGTCCCGCAAGGAGGAAGACGATCTCCTCGCCGACTTCGACGCCGTCGAAAAGAACCTTACCGATGTCACCGCCTATTCCATCAAGTATTTGAAGAACCTCTACCGCGACTACGCCGATCTCTTCCCCCGCAAGACCAAGGAAGCCAAGTTCGACACCATCGAGATGCGCGAGCTCACATCCAAGGAATACGCCCTCGTTCACGACAAGGAAAAGGGCTACCTCGGCTACGACGTCGGCGGCGGCGAACCCCTCTTCCATTGCTCCTCCTACGACAAGATCATCCTCGTCTGGAACGACTGCCGCTACCGCGTCATCCCGCCCCCCGAAAAGCTTTTCGTCGACAAGAATCTGATCTACGCCGCCATCTACGACCGCGACCGCGTCATGACCCTCGTCTACGAGGCCGACCAGATCACGCACATGAAGCGCTTCGCGTTCGGCGGCGTCATTCAGAACAAGGACTACTTCTGCGTGCCCGAAGGCGAGACCGGCAAGGCCCTGTTCTTCTCCGACGCCCAGCCCTCCACTCTCTATGTGAAATACGCCCCGCGCAAGGGCCAGCAGATCCATCAGCAGGAATTCGATCCCAAGAAGGTCGCGATCCGCACCCCCAAGACCCGCGGCATCCAGATCACCACCAAGCGCGTCACCGCCATCGACACCCAGAAGCCCCGCAACTGGGACGACAAGGCCGGCCCCAAAGGCGCCTTTCTGGATTAGGATTTTCTCTCGCCCAGCACGACAAGTTTGCCAAGAAGTATTCGTCAGGCCGCGAGTCCCTCTGCGTCCTTTGCGAGACCATGTTTCCCGGTTCTCCTTTTCGGATATTTTCGCAATCCCGGTCAAGAAACCTTGCAGGTCCTGTGGTGTACTGGCGCCACAACAAAGGCAAATCCCCCAATGGACGCGGAACAAATCAAAGCGGTGAAACGGATGCAGGGCTTCATCGAAGCGCACCTGGCCGAACCCATCACCCTCTCCGGGTTGGCACGCGCCGCCCGCTATTCGCCCTGGCATGCCGCCCGCCTCTTCAAAGAGTACGTCGGCCGCGCGCCCTTCGAATACATCCGCCAGCGCCGCCTGTCCGCCGCCGCGGACAAGCTCTGCGCCGCGCCGCGCAAGGTGATCGACGTCGCATTCGACTTCGTCTTCGATTCCCACGAAGGCTTTACGCGCGCATTCACCCGCCAGTTCGGGATTTCGCCCCGCCAATTTCGCCGGAAAAAGCCGTCCGTCGTCCTGTTCATGCCGGACCGGATGCGCAGCTACTACCCACAAAAACCGAAAGGAACCGCCCCCATGAAAACCCAGCCCAGCTCCCAGGTCGTCTTCGTCCAGATAGTAGACCGCCCCGCGCGCCGGATGATCCTCAAGCGCGGGAAGAAAGCCACGCACTACTTCGAGTACTGCAAGGAAGTCGGGTGCGAAATCTACGAGCAGCTCGGCCAGATCAAGGACGCCATCCACGAGCCCATGGGCCTGTGGCTGCCCAAGCGCCTCCAGCGCCGCGGCACCTCCGTCTACGCCCAGGGCGTCGAAGTCCCCGCCGATTACGCCGGCCCCGTCCCGGCAGGCTTTGAACTCATCGACCTGCCGCCTTGCACCATGATGGTCTTCCAAGGCCCGCCCTTCGACGAAAAGAACTTCGAGCAGGCCATTTTTTCCCTCTGGGACGTCATGAAAACCTACCAGCCCGAGCTCTACGGCTACGAATGGGCCGACGACGACGCCCCGCGCTTCCAGCTCGAACCTGTCGGCTACCGCGGCTACATGGAGGGCCGCCCCGTCCGCCCCGTCAACAAGGCCAAACCCAAACCCGCCCGCAAGAAGGTCTCCACCACGCCCCACCCCTCCCAGAAAAAGGCCCCCAAGAGCGGCACCCTCCAGCGCAAGCGCTGAGACACCCGGACCGGAACCACCTGACGCAACAGGCGCAAACTCAATCCCGATACGGATCCTCGGTGTCGGCCATGGCGACGCCGATAGGGCGCAGGACATGCAGGATTTTGATGCTGCCGGCGTGGGCGTCGAGGACGCCTTGCAGATCCTTGTAGCAGTGCGGTGATTCGTCGAGACCACCTCCGCGCAGTTCGGTGCCGAACAACTCCACGCGCTTGCGCATCATCTCCGGCGTGACCTTTCCCGGCCGGAGGCAACGGCCCGTCCGGCGGTCGACCTTGCCCTTGGCTTCCATCCGTCCCATCGTGCGGCCGGCGCCGTGCACTGTGGAATAGAGCGACCACTTGGCCTGATCGTTTTCAACGCCTTCGACGATCACGCTGATATCGCCCATGGAGCCGCCGATGAAGCCCCGCTGCCCGGGAAACGCCGGCGTGGCGCCTTTGCGCACCACCCACAGCTTCTCTCCTCCATGGGTCTCGCGCCACGCGAAGTTGTGGTGGTTGTGCACTTCTTCCAGGATGCGGACGCCCAGCAGCCGCGCCGTTTCCGCGCAGACCCAGTCGCGCCCCGCATAGGCGTAGCGCCCGGCCAAGTGCATGCAGGCCAGATAGTCGGCCCCGAGCGATGAATTCGCCGGGATCACCAGCGGATCCACGTCCATGCCGTCCTTCGCTCCGCCCTTCTCCAAAAACCACGTGGCCGTTTTGAAGCCGAGGCCACGCGACCCGAAATGCACGCCGATCCAAACCCGGTCTTTTTCATCGATCAGGATGTCGACATAATGGTTGCCGCCGCCGATGGTGCCGAGCTGTTCGCGGGCAAGGGCCTTCAGCGGTCGCACCGCGTCGAGCTTCCAGGCCTCGTCGTCGAACAGCGGGTGCTCGACGCGCACGGAACACTTCTGTCCGATGCCGAACGAGAGGTGCGAGAAAATGGAATCCATGATCTTGCCGATTTCGCGCCTAACGTCGTCCGCCTTGGCGTCGGTCAGGACGGCCTTATTGCCACAGGCGATGTCGTAGCCGACGCCGGATGGACTGATCTTGTCCGCGTAGGCCACCACGCCACCGATGGGCACGGCGTAGCCCTTGTGGTGGTCGGCCATCAGCGCCGCGCGGTCGGCGGTCTTGGCACAGCGCTGGATCTGCTTCAGGGCATTCTCCTCGATCGGATCGCCCCACACCGGAATGCCATCGATCAGCCGCACGTTACCACAGCGCCGCGTAGATCAAGCCGAGAAGGACGGCGCAGGCCGTGTCCGTGCGCAGGGCGCGTGGACCCCAGGACACGGACGAAAATCCATGCGCGGCGAGCAGATCCAGCTCGAACGGCGTCCAGCCGCCCTCGGGACCGACGGCGAGTAAAATGCGCGCATCGCGTGGCAACGCGGCTAACTTCTCGGACGGGAAGGCCCCCTCCCCCGGATGTGCCACAAGCCGCGCCGCATAGGGGCCGAAAGTTTCGAGTTCGTCCTCGACCAGCTTCTTGAACTGCTTGTGCACGCTCACCTGCGGCAGGCGCGTGTCGCGCGCCTGCTGCAAGCCTTCGATCAATCCTTCGCGCATGTGCGCGGGCTCCAGGACGTGCGTATCGAAATAGTTGCGCTCCGTTTTCCACGCATTGGAAATGATAATCCGCCCAGCGCCCAGCGAGGCCAGCACGGGCCAGAGGCGGTTCATGACCTTGGGGCGCGGCATCGCCAACAGCAAATCCACGCGGGGGATCGGCGGAATCTCATTGGAAAGCGCGCAACGCAGGCGCAGTTGCTTGGCATCCTCCACGACCGTGGCGGCGCCCATCGGGCCATCGACCACGCCTACGCGTATTTCCTCGCCCGGCGCGGCTTTCAGAACCTCGCGCACGTGCCGTGCGCGGTTGCCGGCCAAAACGGCCGCGCCATCGGCTTGAATCTCGTCTTTCTCGAGGAGAATGAGATTCATGGTCAAAAAGCCCGGACGGCTCGGAGAGCCGTCCCTACCTCGGGATTTCCATTCGCGCAATTCGCGTGATTCGTAGTTCCGGCTGTCCGGCTGTTACGCTATCTGGACGTCGTGCTTGGCTTCGAACGCGGCGATCTCCGCCTCGTGCGAAAGCGTCACGCCGATGGCATCCAGCCCGTTCAGGAGCTTTTCCTTCACGTCGGGCGTGATGTCGAACTTGAAGACGCGCTCCTGCGCGCCGTGCACCGTGACGGTCTGCGCGGCGAGGTCCACCGTGGCTTCCAGCTTGCGGCCCTTCGCCGCCTCGAAGATCCACTGCACTTCGTCCGACGACAGCTCAATCACCAGCAGCCCGTTGCCGTAGCTGTTGTTCTTGAAGATGTCCGCGAAGCCGGGGATGCGCTTCTGCGCATCGCCGCGCCACGGGGCGATCACGGCCTTGAAGCCGTACTGCTGCACCGCCCAGACGGCGTGCTCGCGTCTCGAGCCGCAGCCGAAGTTGTTGCCCGCCACCAGCACCGAGGCGCCGGCGCGCAGCGGGTCGTTCAGCTCGAACGCGGGATCGGGCGAGCCATCCTTCCGGTAGCGCCAGTCGAAGAACAGCGCCGGACCGAAGCCCGTCCGCTCGATGGACTTCAGGAACTGCTTCGGAATGATCTGGTCGGTGTCCACGTTGGCGCGCTCCAGCGTCGCCACGATGCCCTTGAATTTCTTGACCGGTTCCATCACTTGCCTCCTTCGAGGAACTTGCGCACGTCCACGAAATGCCCCGCGACGGCCGCGGCGGCCGCCATGACCGGGCTCACCAGATGCGTGCGCCCGCCCTGGCCCTGCCGGCCCTCGAAATTGCGGTTCGAGGTCGATGCCGAGCGCTGCCCCGGCTTGAGCCGGTCCGGATTCATCGCCAGGCACATGCTGCAGCCCGGCTCCCGCCATTCGGCGCCGGCCGCGGCAAAAATCTTGTCCAGCCCCTCGGCCTCGGCCTGCACCTTCACGCGCGCGGAGCCCGGCACGATCAGCGCTTGTACGCTCTTCGCAACCTTGCGGCCCTTCAGAACACCGGCGGCCTCGCGCAGATCCTCGATGCGCCCATTCGTGCAGCTGCCGATGAAGACCACGTCCACGGGGATCGAGGTCATCGGGGTGCCCGGCTTCAGGCCCATGTAGGCCAGCGCCTTCTCAACATCGCCCGGCTGCACCGTCGGGACGTCGTTCGGGCCCGGCACGCAACCATCAATATCGACCACCATGCCCGGGCTCGTGCCCCAGCTGATCTGGGGCGCGAGCTTGGAGACGTCGATCGCGATCTCGCGGTCGAATTTCGCGCCATCGTCGCTCTTGAGCGTCCGCCAGAAGGCGATGGATTTCTCCAGCGCCGCGCCGCGGGGCGCGTGCGGACGGTCGCCGGCGGCGATGTATTGGAAGGTCGTCTCGTCGGGAGCGATCATGCCCGCGCGCGCGCCGGCCTCGATGGACATGTTGCAGATCGTCATGCGGCCCGCCATGTCGAGGGCGCGGATGGCGTCGCCGGCGTATTCCAGCACGCTGCCCGTACCGCCCGCCGTGCCGAGCTCGCGGATCAGGCGCAGGATGTAATCCTTGGCCGTGACGTATTTGCCCGGCTTGCCGGTGAAGGTGGCCCGCATCGCGCGGCTCTTGCGCTGCCACAGCGTCTGGGTGGCCAGCACATGCTCGACCTCGCTGGTGCCGATGCCGAAGGCCAGCGCGCCAAACGCGCCGTGGGTGGCCGTGTGCGAATCACCGCAGACGATGGTCATTCCCGGCAGGGTCAGGCCCAGCTCGGGGGCCATGATGTGCACCACGCCCGTCGTCGGCGACCCGATCCCGTGCAGGGTCAGGCCGAATTCCTTGCAGTTCCGCTCCAGCGCATCGATCTGGGCCTTCGCGATCCGGTCCACGATGTTGTGCGGGGCGACGGTGGGCACGTTGTGGTCGATGGTCGCCACGTTCAGCTTCGGACGGCGCACCTTGCGCCCCGCCAGCCGCAGCCCCTCGAACGCCTGCGGACTCGTCACCTCGTGCAGGAGCTGGCGGTCGATATACAGCAGCGCCGACCCGTTTGCCTCTTCGCGGATCACATGCCGCGACCAAACCTTGTCATATAGTGTTGTGCTCATAATTGCCCCCGGACTATACGGAGCTCCCCTCCCCCGCGCAAGCCTTCGCCCCCTTTTCCCGCAAAAAACCCTTGCATCCGCCCCCCCCTTCCCGTAGATTGCGCGGCGAGTTTTGCGTGTGCAAAACCGGAAGCGAAGTTCTTCGGCGGTCCTCCGCCGGAGACAAAAGCGGATTTTCCGGCCGAAAACAAAGAAGGCCGGAACAAGCCATCAAGAGAGGAAAACCATCATGGTCACCATGACTACCGCCAACGTCCGCCAGGACGTCAGCATCCAGGACCTGCTCGAAGCGGGCCTGCACTTCGGACACCGAACCAAACGCTGGAACCCCAAGATGCGCAAGTATCTGTTCGGGCAGAAGAACGGCATCTACATCATCGACCTCGAGCAGACGCTCGACAACCTGCAGAAGGCGCGCCAGTTCATCTACGACACGGTCGCCCGCGGCCGCCAGATCCTGTTCGTCGGCACCAAGAAGCAGGCGCAGGAAGCCCTCAAAACCATCGCCTCCCAGACCAAGCAGCCCTATGTGGTGAACCGCTGGCTCGGCGGCACGCTGACCAACAACGAAACCCTCCGCAAGTCCATCGCCCGCATGCGCGACATCGAGCAGATGGAGAAGGACGGCTCCATCAACGCCTTGCCCAAGAAGGAAGTCGCCAAGATCCGCCACGAGCTGAAGAAGCTGCAATTCAACCTGAGCGGCATCGCCGACATGCAAGGCAACCCCGGGGCGCTATTCGTCGTGGACGTCAACTGCGAAGCCATCGCCGTGGCCGAGGCCAACCGCCTCAACATCCCCGTCATCGCCCTCGTGGACGCCAATGTGAATCCCGATCCCATCGACTACCCCATTCCGGCCAACGACGACGCCATCCGCGGCATCAAGCTGATTGCCGACCTGGTGGGCATCACCATCCAGCAGGCGATGGCCGAATATTCCAAGATCGCGGCCGAAGAAGCCCGCAAGCGCGCGGCCGAAGAGGCCGCCGCCGCCGCCAAGGCCAAGGTTGAAAAGGAAGTCCGCGAAAAGGAGAAAGCCGAAAAGGCCACCGAACTCGCCCGCCTGAAGGCCGAGAAAGCCGCCAAGGCCAAGGCCGACAAGGAAGCTGCGGCCGCAGCCAAGGCCGAAGCCGATGCCCAAGCCGCCGCCGAAGCCGCCCCCAAGGCCGAGGAAGCCGCTCCCGAGGCGCCCAAGGCGGAATAAATCCAGCGGAACCACCGAGGGGCGCGCCCTTCGCGCGCCCCTTGCCTCAATCCATTCATCTCAAACCAAAAGGAAAACCCATGGCAGAAATTTCTGCATCCCTGGTCAAGGAACTACGTGAAGAAACCGGCGTCGGCATGATGGAGTGCAAGAAGGCGCTCGTCCAAGCCAACGGCGACAAGGCCGCCGCCATCAAAATCCTGCGCGAGTCCGGCATGGCCATCGCCGCCAAAAAGGCCACCCGCGCCGCCAAGCAAGGCGTCATCGCCGCCGACATCGCGGCCGACGCTCAGTCCGGGCTGATGATCGAAGTCAACTGCGAGACCGA
>DMJA01000226.1 GCA_003451935.1 Verrucomicrobiota bacterium
GAGCTGCCGATCATTGCCGAGGACTTGGGCATCATCACCCCCCCGGTCGAAGCCTTGCGCGACAAATTCGAATTTCCCGGCATGCGCATTCTCCAGTTTGCCTTCGGCAGCGACGACCGGGCCGACGAGTTCCGCCCCGAAAGCTATCCGGCCCATTGCTGCGTCTATACCGGCACGCACGACAACGACACCACCGTCGGCTGGTTCAACAGCAAGCCCGGCAACGGCAGCACCCGCACCGAGGAAGAAATCGCCGCCGAGCGCCGGATGATCCTCGACTACCTGCGCACCGACGGCCGCGAAATCCACTGGGACCTGATCAATCTCGGCGCGCGCTCCAACGCCAACACCTTTGTGGTACCCCTGCAGGATCTGTTGGGGCTCGGCTCCGAAGCCCGCATGAACACTCCCGGCGTCGCCGGCGGCAACTGGCAGTGGCGCTTCTCCTGGGACCAGCTCACCGACGCCATCCGCGACCGCTTCGCCTACGTGACCCGCTCCACCGGCCGCATGCATTAGACGGCCTCCGGCGTTTTTCGTAACCCCCGCCCCCGGACTTGCATGGGGCGGGGTTTTGTTTATGATGGACAACATAGGCTGGAATCGATGAATCCGAAGCGCAAAGTCCTGATGATCCTGACGCACGACCGGCTGGACTGCCTGCGCCTGTGTCTGGAGATGCTGGAACGGGCCGATGCTTTCTCCAAGTTCGACCGGGTCGTTTTGCTGCTGAACGGTGTGCCGGCGAAGCTCCGGCGGTATGTCCAAGCATTCATGGCCGCCCGGCCCCAGGTAAACTGGGACACCGTCGAAGGCGATGGCACGCGGCCCGCAGGCCTCAGCGCCGCGCAGAACGAATGCGTGCGCCGCTATCCGGATTCCGTCTACGTGAAGATTGACGAGGACATCTTCGTCCCGAGAGGCTGGGCGGAGCGAATCCTCGAAACCTACGAGCACTTTTCCGCGCGCAGCGATCTGGCCCTCATCACCGCCTTGATTTCCAACAATGCGCATGGCCTGCACCGGTTGCTGAACGAATTCTATCCGGAAAAGCTTCCGGAATTCGAGCAGCGCTTTGGCGCGCCACCGTCGGATGTGGCGAAGGGGCCGACGTGGCAAAGTCCATATATTGCGGAATGGGCGACCCGGCAGTTTCTTGATATCGACGCGGCCAACGAAGAGCAGCGGCGCCGACTGGCCGCCAGCGGGCAACCCCGCTGGCACGAGTTCTGCCAGTATTTCAGCATCGGCTGCATCTGCTACGACTACGCCCATGTGCAGCGCATGGGCGGCAACCTGCCACCGCGCGACGAACCCGACTGGTGTGCGTGGTTCGAGTCTAATCGGCAAGCCTGCGTGGTGGATCAAAGCCTGATCGTTCTGCACTACGCTTTCTTCGTTCAGCAGGAATGGTTGGACCGCTCCTCGTTGCTGGAGGACATCCGTCGCGTCAACCTGCCCGGCACTTCGCCGTTTTGCGCTCCAGCCCTGCGCTGGGGACGGCTGGCTCGGCAACTCCCGGCGATTGTGAAACGGAGGCTCGGAGCATGAACTTTGGCGGCGGCTACAATGGCAAACGGGTCTGGGTGACGGGCGACACGGGGTTCAAGGGATCGTGGATGGCCTTTTGGCTGCGGCGGCTAGGCGCCGACGTATTCGGCATCGGCCTGGAGCCGGAAAGCGCGGACGGGCCTTTCGTCCGCGCGGAGTTGCCGAAACTCATCCACCACGAGACGGCAGATATTCGAGACCAGGCGCGGATGGCGGCGATGGTTCGCGAATTCAGGCCTGAAGTCGTCTTTCATCTGGCTGCCCAAGCGCTCGTCCGCCGGTCCTACGCCGAGCCGGTCGAGACGTTTGACACCAACGTGCGCGGGACCGCGGCCGTGCTGGATGCCGTGCGCTTGGCCGGAAATCCCTGCGCGGTCGTGGTGGTGACGAGCGACAAATGCTACGAGAATCGGGAGGAGGACTACGCACCCCGCGAGGACGATCCGATGGGAGGCCACGATCCCTACAGCGCCTCCAAGGGCTGCGAAGAACTGGTGGCGGCGTCCTACCGCAATGCGTTCTTCGCCCCCGGCGGGAAGGTCCACTTGGCCACCGCGCGCGCCGGAAACGTCATCGGTCCGGGCGACTGGGCGGCGGACCGCATCGTGCCGGATGCCTTGCGGGCGTTCCGCGCAGGCCAGATACTGTCGGTGCGGAATCCCCGCGCCGTTCGGCCGTGGCAGCACGTGCTGGAGCCACTGGGCGGCTACCTGCGCCTGGGGGAGGCCCTGATGGAGCAGGGTGCGGCCGTCGCTGACGGCTGGAATTTCGGCCCCGATCCATCCAGCGCGCGCGATGTCGGCACGCTGGCGGATCTGCTCTGCCAAACATGGGGCGCGGGCGCGGCCTGGCAGGCCGAGCCAAATCCCCAAAATCCGCACGAAGCACACCTCCTGCAGTTGTCCATCGACAAGGCCGCCGCACACCTCGGCTGGCGGCCCCGATGGGATTTCGAGACGACCGTGCGGCGCACCGCCCAAGGATACCGGACGATGCTGGATGCAAAGGATCCGGCAGAAGTGCGGAATTTCATGGAGGCCGAAATCGCGGCATACGAGACGGCAGGAAGAACCTCAAAACATGATCCCGAAGAGGCGCGGAGGCGCAGAGGATGAGGGAGCAAGAAATAGGATTGCCGGCATGGAAGAGGCATCCCCCCCCCCAGCGCCCCTGCGCCACGGCGGGAGAACGATTGAAATGAAACTAAATTTGACCGCAAAAGCGCGGAGGCGCAGAGGATGACAGAGAACGAGATTGGGACGCGAGTAATCGAAGCAGCGATTGCCGTTCATAGGGAATTGGGGCCGGGGCTATTGGAAACGGTATACGAGGTTGTGCTGGCCCGTGAACTGGCAGATCGTGGATTGCAGGTTCAGCGACAAGTGGCTGTGCCGATTTCCTACAAAGACATCCGATTTGACGAAGGCTTTCGGGCGGACATGATTGTCGAGGGCAAGGTGATTCTTGAACTCAAGTCCGTGGAAAAGGTGGCGGGCGCGCACAAGAAACAGCTGCAGACTTACTTGAAATTGACGGGGTGCAAACTTGGGTACCTGTTGAATTTTGGCGAGGAGGTCATGCGGTCAGGCATCACCCGTTGCGTGAATGGCCTCGAACAAGAACCCCTCTGCGCCCCTGCGCCTCTGCGGGAGACGAATTGAAACGGACCGGATTTTCCCGCAGAGGCGCAAAGGCGCGGAGGATGAGTGGAAAGCAATGAACGGATCGGAATGAAATCAGATATCATGAAAAATCGCGCCCCTGCGCCTCCGCGGGAGAATGATTCTCAATGATAAAACGAGTGTTGCGAAGGATGGAGCTATAATTACATGCAGAACAAAGACATTCCAATCATGATCCTGGCGGGTGGGCGCGGCACGCGCCTGATGGAGGAGACCCGCGACATCCCGAAGCCGATGGTCACCATCGGCGGCAAGCCGATGCTGCTGCACCTGATGCAATACTACAGCCGGTTCGGTTTCCGGAAGTTCATCGTCTGCCTCGGCTACAAGGGCGAGCTCATCAAGGAGTACTTCCTGAATGTGCGCGAACGCACTTCAACCGTACGGTTGCATGCGGGCGGCAAGGTGGAATACGAAACCGGCCCGGCGGGCGAGTGGGACATCACGCTGGCGGAGACCGGCGAGCACAGCCTGACCGCCACGCGCATTCTGCGGGCGGCAAAATTCGTGGACGCGCCCCTGTTTGGCTTGACCTATGGCGACGGACTATCCGACGTGGATTTGGACGCGGAGCTGGCCTTCCACCGCGCGCACGGCAAGCTCGGCACGATGACCGCCGTCCATCCGCCTTCCCGCTTTGGCATGATGGAACTGGGCCCGGACGGCCAGGTGCTGGCGTTCCGCGAAAAGGAGAAGCTGCACAACGACTACATCAACGGCGGCTTCTTCTTCTTCCAGAAGGAATTCATCGCTCGCCTGTCCGCGCACGAAAACGAGAGCCTTGAAGCCGGGCCGCTGACGCGGCTGTCGGCGGATGGGGAATTGTTCGCCTACCGCCACGACGGATTCTGGGCCTGCATGGATACCCTGCGCGACCGCGAAAACCTCGAAAAAATCTACGAATCCGGTGACGCCCCCTGGGCCGGGTGAGGTTTTCCACACTGTGGAAACATTTTTTCCATTGTATGGAAAATCCGAGAAAAACTTTTCCATTGTGTGGAAAAACCCGGAATGAAAATGCCGCCGCGAAAAACACAACCGCCGCCAGTCGTGGTCACTGGTGCCGCCGGATTCATCGGCCGCCGGGTGGTGGCGCGCCTGGCGGGCCAGGGAGCGCGGGTGCTGGCGGTGGACCGGATTCCTGTGCCGGATGGATGGCCAACGGGTGTGGAATATCAGTGTGTCGATTTGGGCAAGGAAATCCCTGCGGTCGCGGAAGATTCCATTTGGATCCATCTGGCGTGGAACATGGATCGGGGAAACTTGGCGGCGCAATCGGCGTCGGTAATGGATTTCGCCCGGCTACTGGGGCGGGAGGGATTGACCGGCGTGGTGGGACTAGGCAGCGCCGAGGAATATGGCGAGCTGGAAGGGAAGCTGTCCGAGGACATGGTCCCGCAGTTACCCCTGCCGCCCTACGGCCAGGCCAAGCAGGTGGCTCGCCGGGCACTTGAGGCCTGGTCGGGCGGAACGGGGCGCAAGGCGATATGGCTTCGGCCTTTCATTGCCTATGGTTCGGGGCAGGCGGGCAACTTGGCCATCCCCTATGCGCTGCGGTGTGCAATAGAACGGCAACCGGCAGAGTTTTCGGAAGGCCTGCAATGCCGCGATTTCGTCCACGTGGACGACGTGGCGGACGGCATTGTTCAGGCGGTGCTCCGCCTGCCGGAGATCGAGGACCGTTTCTCGGTCTGCAATCTGGGGCGGGGCGAGCCGCTGAGGCTGCGCGACGTGCTGGAGCGCATCGCCGAAAAAACGGCCTCGCGGGAACTGTTCCGTTTCGGGGCGCGCCCGATGCGCCCCAACGAGCCGCGGGAGCAGTACGCCGATGTGTCGGCGGCGGAACGCCTGCTGGGTTGGCATGCGCGGATTTCGTGGCAGGAAGGCATCGATGCGCTGTGTAAATACCAAGAAAAGGATAACCACGGATGAACACGGATGGACACGGATTAGTGGGGGAGGATCAGACCCGCGAGATCATCGGATGCGCCATGGAAGTCATGAATGTCCTGGGTCATGGATTTCTAGAGAAGGTTTATGAGAATGCCATGTGCGTAGAAATGCGGTTGCGCAAAATGGATTTTCAACAACAACCGCGATACGAAGTTCGGTACAAAAGCGAAAAGGTTGGGGAGTATATTCCCGATTTGATCGTTTCGGATTCTGTTGTCGTGGATGCCAAGACAATAGATGCCATTACGGATCATGAAATTGGGCAGGTTCTCAACTATCTCAAGATTACGGGTTTCCGGGTTGGCCTAATCCTAAATTTCAAGCATGCCAAACTCCAATGGAAACGGGTTGTCTTGTGATTGATATCCGTGTCTATCTGTGTTCATCCGTGGTTAGATAGTTTTCATGTCTGATCACAACGTCATCGTGCTGGGCGGCGGGCTGGCCGGACTGGGGTTCGCCCGGCATTGCCCGGGCGCACGCGTATTCGAGGCCGAGGCGGAGCCGGGAGGCTATGCCCGGTCGCACGAATTTGCGGGCGCGTGGTTCGACCAAGGCGCGCACATCTGCCATTCGCAGGATGCGGCGTGGTTGGAACTCGTCTGCGCGGGAACGCCGTTGCACGAGATGTCGAAGAGCGTGGTGCTGAATCACAAGGCCGGGCTTTGGTTTGCCTATCCGGTGCAAAACCATCTTGCGGATTTACCGGCGGCGGAGCGCGACGCGGCGCTGGCGGATTTCTTGGCGGCGCAGGAGAAATACCGCGGCCGGGAACCCCAAAACTACGAGGAGTGGTGTCGGTTCCAATATGGCGATTATCTGCTGGAGAATTTCTACCGGCTTTACACGGAGAAATATTGGCACGTGCCGATGCGCGAACTGGCGACGGACTGGCTGGGCGGCCGCCTGCTGCCTTCGCAGGTAGAGAACATCATCGCCGGGGCGAGGGGGTACCAGGAGGAAAAGCAGGCGGTTTTTCGCACCTTCCGGTATCCCAAGCGCGGAGGATTCTTCGCGCTGGTCGCGCCTCTGTATGGCGGCGTGGATCTGCGCCTGAACAAGCGCGCGGTCCGGGTGGATGCGGTGAAACGCCGCGTGACATTTGCGGATGGAACGGAAGAGGATTTCGAATCGCTGGTCTCGACGATTCCCTTGCCGCAGTTGGTGGCCATGATCCCCGATGCGCCCGCCGACGTGCGCGAAGCGTCCGGAAAGCTCCGCGCCTTGCGGCACTATTGCGTGAATTTCGTCGTGGACCGCGAACACTTGAGCGAGGCGAATTGGTTCTACGTCTACGATCCGGAGATCGCGGTCTCGCGGGTGTCGTTCCCGTTTTCGCTGTCGGGGGAGGCAAATGGCCGGACAGCGGTACAAGCGGAGGTCTTCGTGCCGGGCGATGCGCGGCCGGCTGAAGAAAGCCTGCGCGACAAGGCCGTGGACGATTTGGGGAGGCTGTTGAAATTCCAGCAGGCGGAAGTGGCGGCTTCGGAGATCCGTTGCGAACCGGTTTCCTATGTGGTTTCCGATCTGGCCCGCGCGGCGGCGGCGGCCCACGTGCGCGACTGGCTCCGAGGTCGCGGCATCGAGACGGCGGGGCTGTTCGGAAACTGGGAATATCTCTGGTCGGATCGCGCCTACGCCAGCGGTCGCGCCTTGGCGGAAGCGATGGGGCGGGCGAAATGAAGGTCTCCTTCCTCGTCCCGGACCTGGGTTGGCCCATTGTGGGCATCGCCGCGCGCATGGCGAAATACATTTGCGGCGAGCACGAGGTGGAGATCGTGGGTCCCTGCCTGTGGGGCACGCCTAACGCGATGTATTCCGGCGAGTTTGAATATCGCGCGGTGGATTGTCCGCGGC
This sequence comes from Verrucomicrobiota bacterium, assembly GCA_003451935.1. Classification (GTDB taxonomy): domain Bacteria; phylum Verrucomicrobiota; class Kiritimatiellia; order CAIQIC01; family Lenti-01; genus Lenti-01. Next base: position 7,044 of record DMJA01000226.1, read on the forward strand.
TCTATCGCTTTCCCGAGTATTTCGGCGAGGCCCGCAAATTGTCGCGGGCGATGCGGGGGGACGTGGTCATCGCGATGAAGGCGTTTGGAAGCAGCCTCCCGCCGGCGTTGCTGGCCAAGCAGGAACGCGGGTGCCGCGTGGTCGCCTATCTGGACGAATGGGACGGAGCTGTGTCCGCCTCGTGGACTTTCGGCGAGCGGCTCAAGAACTGGGCCAGGGACTGGGCGCATCCCTGCAACAACGTCTATGTGCCACGGGTGGAGCGCCGCCTCAAGGAGTGCGATGTCCGGCTGGGCACGACGCGCTTCCTGCAGGACAAATATGGCTGCCGGATCTTCCACGTGGGAGTGGACACCGAGCGGTTCAAGCCGCAGGATCCGGTGGTGGTCAAGGCCTTGAAGCGCAAGCTGGGGCTGCAGGGAAAGAAGCTCGTGGTGTTTGGCGGCGTGGTTCGGCCCCACAAGGGCGTCGAGGTCTTCGCCGAGGCGCTGGCGAAGCTTGGGCGTGAGGATGTCGTGCTTTTGGTTCTCGGTCCCTTGAACGAACATGCGCAGGATATGATGGCGCATCCGGGATACGGAAAATTGATTTGCTGCCCCGCGACCGATGCTGCGGCGACGCAGGCGATCCATCGCGACATGCCGCTCTATCTGGGGGTGGGCGATGTGCTGATCGTGCCGCTGGCCGACACGTTGATGGCGCAAAGCCAGATGCCCTGCAAGGTGTTCGAGGCCATGGCGATGGGCAAGCCTGTCGTGGCGAGCGCGGTCTCCGACCTGCCCGATGTTCTCGAAGGGTGCGGCAAGTTGGTGCCGCCGGCCAACGTGGAGCAGGCGACCCGCGCCTTGGCGGAGATGCTGGACGATCCCTTGGCGGCCAAGGACATGGGCGAACGGGCTCGAACGCGGTGCGTGGCCCAATATGGGGCGGATGCCAGTCGAAAGGCACTGTTGTCTCTGCTGGAGGAGTTGAAGTAACTCGCTGGCAGGACTTGGGAATCGGCAGGTTTTGCTGGACGAAGGAGGGGGGGGAGGGATAGCATGGCGCGCCTATGGAATTGTTGATCCAGAGGGCAAAGAGCTTCGGCGGCAGCGTAGTGCTGCCCGAGGGGCAGGATCCGCGCGTGATGAAGGCGGCGGCGGAAATTTCGCGACGCGGCTTCGCGCGCGTGGTGGTGCTGGCTTCCCCCGAGGAGGCGCAGAAATCCTGCGCGGCGGCGGGCGTTTCCCCGACGGGCTTCGAGGTGGTCGATCCCGCAAATGCGCCCTTCTTGGAGGAGCTGATCGCCGCCTACCTCCAGAAGCGGGCGGCGAGAGCCCAAGGGGGCGATCGGCGCCAGGCCAACACGTCGGTTCAGCAAGACCGGCCCGCCGGATCTTCTGACGCGGAGGCGCGCGAAGCGCTGAAAAAGCGCCTGTATGTGGGCGCGATGATGGTCGAGACCGGCCGCGTGTCGGGCATGGT
>DMJA01000160.1 GCA_003451935.1 Verrucomicrobiota bacterium
GGACGGCCGTAGTCGGGCCGGGTATTGCCCCAGTCGGTAACGGCCCGCCAGTCGTTGTAGAAGTAGATGCCGCCGTAGACGTCTTGGAACCAGCCGTCGAACCGCCATAGGTCGAGATCGGACGGCCCGTAGTGGTTGTGGACCACGTCCACGAGAACGGCGATTCCGTTGGTGTGGCAGGCCCGGACAAAACGCTTGAACCCGTCGGCCCCGCCAAAGGCGGATTCGATCGCGAAGGGATCGGCCGGATTGTAGCCCCACGACCGGTCCCCCGCGAATTCGTTGACCGGCATGACCTCCACCGCGGAAACGCCCAACGCCTTCAGATGCGCAATCTTCTCGAGGCACTCGTCGAAGGTGGACGGCAACCAGTCCTCGGCATTGTAGGATCCCACATGCATTTCGTAGATGACCAGGTCGTTGCGCCAGATGCGGCTGAAGTTGGTCTCCGCCCCCCAGTCGAACGCGCTTTGATCGTAGATGATGGAATTGCCGGCGGAACTGGTGACGCGATAGCCTCGCGGATCTTTCTTGGCGGCGCCGTTGACATAGAACTTGTATTCGTGGCCCGCCGCGGCGTTGGTGAGATCCACCGACCACGTGCCGCCACCGGCGTCCGGATACAAATCCTTGGCCGTCCCCCAACTGTTCCAGGAACCCTTCACATTGACGCTTGAAGCGTTCGGCGCCCAGGTGCGGAAGGTCACGCCGGTCCCGCCGGCATCCGCATAGGGAATGGCGCCCATCCCGGCGCGGGAGGAAGCCGAGGCGTTGTATTTCGGCCCGCGCACCACCAGCGCGTAGGACTGGGTCCCGCCGGACGGCACGTTGCGCCCTGCGACCCGGACCGTGTAGGTGCCCGCCTCGTCCGCGGCGAACTCGATCATCTCCACGTTGTTCGTCGCGTCCTCGCTCGTCCGCCCGTTGGCATAGTTGGTCGTGCCCGAGGGCTTCACCACCGTCAGGTCGAGGTCGTTCACCAGTTGCTTGCCCGAACCCGCCGTGCCCCAATAGTCCGCATAGACCATCGTGAGAATGAACTTGTTGGTGGAACCCGTCTGCACCACGTACGTGAAGGTGTTGGTCTGGCCCGTCCCCAGGCTGTAGGTATCGTAGAGGTCGAGCGTCTGGGTCGGAGCCGGCTTGAGCGTGTTGTACAGGTCCACGTGCCCCCAGCCCTGCCCGCCGCTCGGCCGCGTGGCCGGAATCTCCTGCGCCGCCCCCGTCCCGTACTGCCCCGGCGCCATGTTGCGCGCCCCGTTCAGCAGCAGGGCCTTCAACAGCGCCGCCGTCGGATCCGCCACGCCTCCCGACGTCATCACCCACTGCCGCGCCAGCGCCGCCGCCCCGGCCGTCAGCGGCGTCGCCATGCTTGTGCCGCCATTGTACAGGTAATTGGTGTTCGCCGACACCACTCCCCAGCCCGTGTTGGTGCTCGCCCGCGACCGCGTGGAGGCGATGAACGTCCCCGGCGCCACCAGATCCGGCTTGATGCGACCATCGTCGCACGGACCCCGGCTCGAAAACGCGGCCAGCCCCTGGTAGGTGTCGTACGGCTCCGAAATCTTGTCGCTGAAGATGGGATCGGCCGGAAAATCGGCGGGCCAGGCCACCCCATAGGTGGAAGAGCCCGTGCGATAGTTCTCCGCCGCCCCCACCGTCAGGCAGTTCTTCGCCGTTCCCGGCGAACCGACTGAATCCGGATCGACGATCCCGTCGCTGTTGGCGTCGGTGCCGGAATTGCCCGCCGAAAACAGGATCAACATCGTCTTGTTGCTCCAGACGTACTGGTCCACCGCCCGCGAATCGGAGTTGTAGTATCCGTGGTCGTCGTAGCCCCAACTGTCCGAATGGATCCGCGCCTTGTTGTCATAGGCCTGCTTGAACAAGGTGGACAGATCGGCCGGAATCCCGTTCAGATCGGCCTGCACCCCCTGCATGAGCAGATTGGCCGCGTAGGCCACGCCTTTGTAGAGCCCGGTGGACATCGTGCCGTTGCCCAGCACCGAGCCCGCCACATGCGTGCCGTGGCTGTCACCGTCCGCCCAGCTCGTCCGCCGGTTGTACACCCCGTTGCTCCAGCCGTAGCCCGTCACCCGGTTCGTGAAATCCTTGTGCAGCGTGGTGGTGTTGCCCGTGTCCAGGCCCGTGTCGCACACCGCGATGGTCTGCCCGTTGCCCGTCAGCCCCATCACGCTCCACACGTTCGACACATTCATCATGTTCGTCCGCACGGATATGTTGTTCCACAACTGCGGCGCCGTGTACGGCTCCACCCAGTGCACCTCGCCCCAGCCCGTGAGCTCCTCGATCTGCGCCGCCGTCAAGTCCGCCCGGATCCGATCTCCCTCGGCCACCGTCGCCGGCGCGCCCGTCATCCCCTCGATCCGCCGCGCCACCCCGGCCAGATCGTCCCCCGAAAAAAGCAACACGCGATACGCCGCCGGCGCATCCGCCTCCTCCCCCCGCGCCACCCGGCCCATTTTCGCCCGCACCCGGGCCGCCCGCTTGTACTCCGAACGGAATTCCCCCACATACAC
>DMJA01000182.1 GCA_003451935.1 Verrucomicrobiota bacterium
GTGAAGCTCCCGCTCCGGTTGATCGTGGCCCCGAAGACCTCGCTTGCGGGCTCCTTCGTGACGGGCATGCTCTCGCCGGTGAGCATGGATTCATCGACGGCGGAGGTCCCTGTCAGGACGACGCCGTCCGTGGGGATTTTCTCACCGGGCCGCACGAGGATCTCGTCGCCCTTCATGACCTCATCGACGGGGATGTCCACCGGCTGGCCGTCCCGGATCACCCGCGCCGTTTTGGGCTTGAGCCCCATGAGGCGCTTGATCGCCTGGGAGGTCTTTCCCTTCGTTCGCGCTTCCAGCAGCCGCCCCAGGACGATGAAGCTGACGATGAACGCCGCCCCGTCATAGTAGACGTGAAGGTGGACCCCCGCATCGGTGAAGACGTCCGGGAAGAACGTGGCCAGCGTCGAGTAGAGGTAGGCCGAGAGCGCCCCGATGGACACGAGGGTGTTCATGTCCGAGGTTTTCTGTTTCAGCGCCTTCAGGGCGCCCGTGTGAAAGCGGCTTCCCACCCAGAAGACGACAGGCGTCGTCAGGGCAAAGAGGAGGATCAGCATGGTCGGGCGGGGGATGGAATCGAGGAAAGGGAACCACTCCTGCATGGTCCCCATGAAGATGATCACGCTCAGCATGATGCCGACGATGAACTTGACCGTAAGCTCCCGCGTCTCCCTCTCGCGGGCCTTTTCGATGGGGTCTTCCTGCGCGGCGTCGACAATGCCGAGATACTCGTACCCGGCCTCCGTGACGGCCTTGCGCAAGGCGCCCGCGCCCGCCCAGTCGGCGCCGTGGGTCACCGTCCCGCGGCCCGTGGCCAGGTTCACGGCGGCCTCCTCGACGCCGGGGACATCCTTCAGGGCCGTCTCGACTCTCCGCACGCAGGCCGCGCAGGTCATCGAGCCGATGGAGACGGTCGTTTTCTGAAGGGCGGCCGGCCCGGTCTTCTCCCGGGAGACGACTTCGTAGCCCAGGTCGCGCACCTTTTCGGCCATCGCTTCGGGACCCACCGAAGCGGGATCATACTCCACGACGGCCTTCTCCGTGGCGAAGTTCACGGAGGCGCTTTCAACGCCCGGCAGGGCCTTCAGCCCTTCTTCCACGCGACGGACGCATGTCGCGCAGGTCATCCCGGCAATGCCGAGAGTGATCTTCTCAGGCAATTTCGAACCCCGCTTTCTTGATGCGCTCCCTGATGATGACCCTGTCGACGGGCCTGGCCTCATCGAAGGTCGCCTCGCCCTTCGCGAGGTCCACCTTCACGTTGCTGACCCCGTCGATGCCGCCGAGGGCCTTCGTGACGGCCATGACGCAGTGATTGCAGGACATTCCCTTGATCTGGATGGTGGCCATTTCGCGCTCCTTCTATCTATTGAATCTCTTTTTTTATTATAAGCACGGCATGCGCGGATGCCAAACAGAAAACATTTGCTCTTCCAGACGCTTATGCTAAAAAAGGACAATTCCATCATCAAGGATGCGGCCGCTATGAAATACCTGGCAAAAATCGAGTTCGTCGTAATCAGGGCCCTGGTCGTCATGATGGCCCTGGTGGTCCTGTTCGCCTCCCTGGACCTTGCCTGGATCATCATCCGGGACCTCAGCACGCCCCCGTACCTGCTTTTCGACGTCAACCGCCTGCTCGAAATCTTCGGGATGTTCCTGCTGGTGCTCATCGGGATCGAGCTGCTGGAGTCGATCCGGATGTACCTGGACCACAAGCTCGTTCACGTTGAGGTCGTCATGACGGTGGCCATCATCGCGATCGCCCGCAAGGTGATCATCCTCGATGTGAAGGATCTCGACGGCCTCAAGCTCATCGGCATCGGCGTGATTATCATTGCCCTGGCCGGCGGTTACGTCTATATCAAACGCTGCTACCGGGACGGGAGCATCTGCGTGCCGGAGAGGCGCAACGAGTAAAACCGCTTTGAAATTGCGGGAATTTCAGTTATAGTGCGGCCTGTTTTCCGCCATAGACAACAACAAGAGGAGGGCTGAGGGGACATGATCTACAACGAGGAATTCGAAACACTGCCCCGTGAGGCACTGGAGGCGTTGCAGGTCAAGAGGCTCCAGCAGGTGGTCCAGCGTGTCTACCACACCGTGGGATTCTACAAGAGGGCCTTCGACAACGCCGGCGTCAAGCCCGACGACATCAAATCCCTCGACGACCTGAAACGGCTCCCCTTCACGACGAAACAGGATCTGCGGGACAACTACCCCTACGGGATGTTCGCCGTTCCCATGTCGAGCGTTGTCCGGGTCCACGCCTCCTCGGGCACCACGGGCCGCTCCACCGTCGTGGGCTACACGAAGCGCGACATCGACACCTGGTCCGAATTGGTGGCCCGCTGCTTCGTCGCCGCCGGGCTCACGAAGAACGACATCGTGCACAACGCCTACGGGTACGGCCTGTTTACGGGCGGGCTCGGCGCCCATTACGGAGCGGAGCGGCTGGGGGCCAGTGTCATCCCGATTTCCGGCGGCAACACAAAGCGCCAGATCATGATTCTCCAGGACTTCGGCCCCACCGCCATCTGTTGCACGCCGTCCTACGCGCTGAACCTGGCTGAACAGGGCCGGAGCATGGGCATCGATATGCGCGCACTGCGGCTGCGCGTCGGCATCTTCGGCGCCGAACCCTGGAGCGACAGGATGCGCGACGAGATCGAAGCGGCGTTGAACCTGACGGCGCTGAACATCTACGGCCTCTCCGAAGTCATGGGGCCGGGTGTCGCCATGGAATGTCTGGAGGGCCGCCAGGGCATGCACATCTTCGAAGATCATTTTCTGGTGGAAATCATCCACCCCGATACGGGAGAAGTCTTGCCTCCGGGGGAAAAAGGCGAAATCGTCTTCACCACGCTTTCCAAGGAAGCTTTCCCACTTCTCCGCTTTCGGACGCGCGACATCACCAAGCTGATCGACGAACCTTGCGTCTGCGGGCGAACACATGTCCGGATGGAGCGTGTGATGGGGCGTAGCGACGACATGCTGATCATCCGGGGCGTGAACGTGTATCCGCAGCAGATCGAGGAAGCGCTGCTGGCGATCGAGGGGGTGGCGCCGCACTACCAGATCGTGGTGAGCCGCGAGGGGGCCCTGGACGAGCTGGAGGTGCTGGTGGAGATCACGGAAGGGATCTTCTTCGACGAGATGCAGAAGCAGCAGGCGATGAAGGAAAAGATCGAACGCAAGCTGGAGACGGAGCTGGCGGTGCACGCGAAGGTGCGGCTGGTGGAGCCCGGCAGCACGCCCCGCTCGGAAGGCAAGGCGGTGCGGGTGATCGACCATCGCAAGAAAGGCTGATCGGGCGGTCGCGATGGGCGAAGCGGGCAGCTTGGCGGGGAAGGTGGCGCTGGTGACGGGCGGGTCGCGCCGCATCGGCGCGGCAATCGGCCGGGAGCTGGCGGCGCGGGGGGCGGGCGTGGTGGTGCACTATCGCCATTCGGAAGCCGAGGCCATCGCGATGAACCGCGCGCTGAAGCACGGCGTGTTTTCGGTGCGGGGCGACCTGTCGGACCCGCGCCAGCGCGAATGGGTCTTCCGCGAGGCGGCGGAATGGATGGGCCGGGTGGATATCCTGGTGAACAATGCAGCGCTGTTCGAGCGCGACGGGGAAAGCGACGCGGCGGCGATGCGCGCCGTGAACGTGGACGCGCCGCAGGACTTGGCGCGGCAGGTGGCGGCGCAACCAGGCGGCGGGTGCGTGATCCACATGCTCGACAGCCGCATTGCGCGGCCGGCGGCGGGGCCGTTCCGGGAATACGCGGCGACCAAGCGCGAGCTGGCGGACTCGGTGGCGCGGCTGGCGCAAAAGTGGGCGCCGAAAACGCGGGTCAACGGCGTCGCGCCGGGACCCGTGCTGGCGCCGGAGGGCGCGCGCGAAGCGGCCGGCGACCTGCCGCTGGGCCGGCGGCCGACGCCGGAAGACGTCGCGCACGCCGTGGCGTTCTTGGCGGAGAACGAGTCGGTGACGGGCCAGATTTTGTTCGTGGATGGGGGCCAGCATTTGGCCGGGAGAAAAAGGCAATGAAATCCAAAACCCCTGTGGTCTCCGTCCCGGAAAGAATTCCTGATCGGATTTACACCATCCGAGGGCAGAGGGTCATTCTCGATTCTGACCTTGCCTCGCTCTATGGCGTTTCAACCAAGGCACTGAATCAAGCAGTCAAACGCAATGCGGAAAAATTCCCCGTTGACTTTATGTTTCAGCATGCGCTGCAGGATGTTGAAAACTTGAGGTCACAAACTGTGACCTCAAGTTCAGGGTTAATTCGATCACGAATTGTGACCGCATCGGAGCATGGCGGGCGTAGATACCTTCCTTTTGTTTTCACCGAGCACGGAGCGATCATGGCGGCCACAGTGTTGAACAGTCCGCGGGCCGTCCAAATGAGCGTGTTCGTCGTCCGGGCCTTCGTGGGAATGAGGGAAGCGTTGACGGGCACCCGCGAATTGGCTCGAAAACTCGCCGACTTGGAACGCGAAGTCAAAGCCCGGCTGGACACCCACGACGGGGCGATCGTGGACATCCTTCGCCGATTCATGGAGATCATCGATCCGCCGCCGCTTCCGGAACCTCCGCCGAAGCCGCCCATCGGATTTGGCGTGAAGGAAAAAGCCGCCCAATATCGAACGAAACGAAACCGCTGAACCGTGAACCGCTGAACCTCCTTCCCCACCATGCCTAAAAACAACATTCCGATCGACACCACCGGTCTTCCGCAACTGGACGCCGCGCTGACGGGGATTTTGGCGGGCGACAACATTGTCTGGAACGTGGACGATATCGGGCAATATCGCAAGCTGGCCGTTCCCTACGCGTTGGCGGCGAAGCGCGACGGGCGCAACCTGGTCTATTTCCGCTTTGCGCGGCACGAGCGCCTGGTGCCGGAGGGATTCTGCGAGGAATGCCGCCTGGATCCGGAGGCGGGTTTCGAGGTCTTTCTGCACCAGATCCATGCGGTGATCGGCGACCACGGCCTCGGCGCCTACTATCTGTTCGACTGCCTGTCGGACCTGGCGACGAACTGGTGTTCGGACGCGATGCTCGGCAACTTCTTCCTGTTGACGTGCCCGTACCTGTACCGGCTCGAGACGGTGGCCTATTTTGGCTTGCTGCGGGGGCGGCACTCGCGGCTCGCAGTGGATCCAGTGCGCGGCACCACGCAACTGTTCTTCGAAGTGTTCGGCCACGGGGACCGGCTCTTCCTGCTCCCGATCAAGACGGAGTTCCGCCACTCGCCCACCATCCACCTGATGCTGGAGTGGGACGGGGCGGACCGGTTTTCCATCGTGCGATCGAGCGCGGTGCTGACGCAGGTGATGGGCCGGGTGCTGCCGAGGGCGGCGCGCATCGAAACCTATGGCGACGACGTGGTGCGGCGCGCGGAGGAAATCGTCCGCGACGGAAAGGCGTCCGGTTCCGAGGCCGAAGCCCTGAAGCGCCGGTTGCTCGGCATGATGGTGACGCGCGACGAATCCATCCTTCCGCTGGTGGACACGTATTTCACCCTCGAGGACGTGCTGGACATCCGCTGGCGGCTGGCGGGCACGGGGTTGATCGGCGGCAAGGCGGTGGGCATGCTGCTGGCGCGGAAGATTGCCGAACGCGAATGCCCCGGCCTGGGCGCGAAGCTGGAGGAGCACGATTCGTTCTACATCGGCTCGGACATTTTCTACTCCTTCCTCGTCCGCAACGGCCTGTGGGAAATCCGCGAGAAGCAGCATTCGCCGGACACGTTCCTCGACCACGTGGAGGAGGCGCAGGAGCGCATCCTGAACGGAAAGTTCTCCCATTTCGAGGTGCGGCTGTTCGAGAAGATGCTGGACTACTTCGGGCAATATCCGGTGATCGTGAGGTCGAGCTCGCTGCTGGAAGACGCCTATGGCAATTCGTTCGCGGGCAAGTACGACAGCGTGTTCTGCGCGAACCAGGGGCCGCTGGAGGAGCGCCTGCGAGCGTTTCTCGACGCGATCCGGTCGGTCTATGCCAGCAGCATGAGCAGCGAAGCGCTGTCCTACCGCGAGCGGCACGGCCTGCTGAAGCGCGACGAGCAGATGGCGCTGCTGGTGATGCGCGTGGCCGGCGAACTGCAAGGGTCGGCGTTCTATCCGCACCTGGCCGGCGTGGGCTTCTCCTACAACCCCTTCGCGTGGGGGCCGGAGATCGATCCCCGGGCCGGGGTGCTGCGGCTCGTCTACGGACTGGGCACGCGCGCGGTGGACCGCGTGGACGACGACTATACGCGCGTGGTCGCCCTCAATGCGCCCCTGCGGCGCCCCGAAGGCAGCCTCGACGAGATCGTCCGCCATTCGCAGCGCCGGATGGATTTCATGGACCTGGCGTCGGGCCGGCTGGCGTCGGGCGAATTCTCGGAGCTCAGCGTCCGCGCCGAGGGCGTTCCACTGGATTTGTTCACGACAGAGACGGAGGGGGGAGGGCGGATCCTGACCTTCGACGGACTGCTGACGGACACCGATTTCGTCAAAGAATTCCGGTTGCTGCTCAAGACGCTCGAGCGCATCTACGGCAAGCCGGTGGATATCGAGTTCGTGGTGAATTTCATGCCCGGCGGGAAGGGCTACATGATCAACCTTCTGCAATGCCGTCCGTTGCAGGTGCAGGGTACGCACCGCCCGGAGGTGCCGCCGGTGGAGTGCCCGGCGGAGGGCGTGCTGCTGGAGAGCCGTGGCGCGGTGGTGGGCCACAGCCGCGTGGAACGCCTGGACTGGCTGGTGCTGGTGGTTCCGGAGGTGTACGGCGCGATGCCCGAGCGCGACCGGCACCGGGTCGCGCGCGCGGTCGGCGAGGTCAACCGCGCGATCGGCGCGCGGGGCGCCACCGCACTCGCGGCTGCGCCAGGGCGCTGGGGCACGCACATGGCCTCGCTCGGCGTGCCGGTGCGCTTTTCGGAAATCGGCCACATGACCGCCATCTGTGAACTGATGATGATGCACGAGTTCCTGACGCCGGACGTTTCACTCGGCACGCATTTCTTCGGCGAGTTGGTGGAGATGAACATCCTGTACTTCGCTCTGTTCCCGGGGCGGGCGGGCAACCGGCTCAACCTTGGCGCGACGATGCAGGCGCCGAACCGTCTCGCGGAACTTGCGCCGGAAGCGGCGGACCAGGCGCAGGTGTTGCGCGCCGTGCGAGCAGACGATTTGACCCCCGACGGCGTCTGGCTGATCGCGGACGGAGTGGAGCAGGACGTGGTGGTGACGCTCTGCCCGCCGATGCTGCGCGAGTCCGTCGGCGTGTAGCCTCATTGCAAAGCAGGGTGGGCGCTTGTTCCAGCATGCCGGAATCTGCAGGCGATGGATTATGACGTAAAAATCCAGTCTCGCTTATTATAATAAGCGAGACTCGGAATGAATGGTTTTCGAGGGAATACAAGGGAGTGGAGATCCAATGGCCAGTCTCACATATTATAATATGTGAGA
>DMJA01000208.1 GCA_003451935.1 Verrucomicrobiota bacterium
GCCAGATCCCAGGTCAGATGCACCTAATCGCAGATGCGCCCAAGATGTCGAAAGATGCCGAAATCACCTTGTTAAGGTTTGATGAATGAGATAGATTCAAACGTTTATGAATAGGCGTGGGAAGGCGATGGATTCCCAGGTGCCAGCGAGACCGCTGGTGCGGGCTCCCGCGCGCGGCAGGAAGACGGGGAAAAAGCATGGGGGGGCACGATCGGCGACTTCCCGTGTATTCGCGGCGCTGCTGTGTTCCGTCTGCGCGTTCACCGTCCCGGAAGCGGCGGCGGTGGGCCAGCCGCTCGTCCTGGAATGGGGGACCCTCGACACGTCGCGTGCGGAGCATCGGGCGACGTTTCGTTTGCTGAAGTCATCGGCCAGCGCGCCGGTGGTGCAGCGTCCGACCTTGCGCGGCGCCGCGCCCTGGCTGGTGCAATTCGCAGGGCCGGTCCGCTCAGAGTGGAAAACGGCGGTGGACAACGCCGGCGGGAGGGTCAGGGGAGGATGCGTTCCGGAAAACACCTGCCTGGTGGAGGCGACGCCGCGGGCCATCGTCCGGATCGGCCAGATTCCCGAGGTGGCGTGGATAGGGGAATATCTGCCGGCATTCAAGCTCTCCAAAAGCGTACGCGCCGGAAAAGGCGAACAGGAATGCCGGATCCTTCTTTTTGATTCCGGATACAAACCGCGGCTGGTCCGGGAACTCGGCGAGATGAACGTGGTTCTCTCCCGGGAAGAAGCCTGGTCGGAAGAACCCGTGTTCCATGCCCGGTTGTCGCCGGAGCAAATCGAAACGATCGCGGCGTGGGCGGAGGTTCGGCGGATCGAGTCCCGGCAAGAGCCGCGGCCGCAGGACGCATCGATGGACGAGATGGACGGCGCCCCGGCCAACGCCGAAGAGCCCCCGAATCCATGAACGTTCCGCGTCCATCGTGGTTCAAAGGGTGCGCGGCCCTCGTTTTGGCGGCGGTGTGGCTCGCCAGCGCGCCGCTCGTTTGGGGCGCGTACGGCGGCTCCGGCACCTTCACCAAGATCACCACGCGAGCCGATTTGACGGACGGGTATTACGTCGTGGCCAGTAGCAACGGCTTGATGGCCATGACCCACACAAACTATGGCTCGTTCTTCACCAACGGTGCGATCAGTCCATCAGCCAATACCTTGACCGACCCTTCTCCCGCGATCGTCTGGCTGATCCAGACGAACGCCACCTATGGTGGGCACACGATTTTCAACGAGGCGAGCAATAAGTATGTTTCGTACTCGGGAACCGCGAACGCCGCCTATGCTGCCGGTGCGGTGAACGGCACGACGGGAGTCTGGTCATTCGCCTACGGCGTCGGGGCGTTCGACGTCGCCAATGTGGCAAGCAACACCCGCCTGTTGCAATACAATGCGGCCGCTCCCAGTTTCGCGTGCTACACCACGGCCCAACAGAAATTGGCGCTTTACAAGATGTCGTCGGCGGCCGCGCCCCCCTCGGTGACCACGGAGGCGGCGAGCGCAATCACGACGAACTCCGCAACCTTGAATGGCGACGTGACGTCCGACGGGGGCGCCACGGTGACGAACCGGGGCGTGGTGTACGGGACGGCGACCGGGCTCACGATCGACAGCAACAAAACGGCGGCGGCCGCCGGGGGGACGGGGGCATTCTCCGTCGCGCTGACGACGCTCACTCCCAACCAGACCTATTATTTCCGGGCCTATGCGCAAAACAGCGCGGGCACGACGCTGGGCGACGAACTGTCCTTCACCACGCTGACGGACGAGACCTCGGCCCCGGTGTTCGGCGCGAATCCGGGGCCAGTGAGCACCACGGCGGGGGTGGCGGTGGCCTTCACGGTGGCCGCCAGCGGCAACCCGACGCCGGTGTTGGCGCTGGACGGCGCGACGGCCTCGGCCGGCAGCTACAGTTTCACGACGAACACCGGATATTTCATCTACACGCCGCCGACCAATGACGTGGGCGCGCAAACCTTCACCTTCACGGCCAGCAACAGCATGGGCGTGGCGACGCAAATCGTCAGCGTGACGGTGGCCGCGGCGACGATGCCGGGATTCACCAGCGGAACGGGGCCGTATGTCGCGACCTCGGGCGTGCAATGGGCCTTCACCGTGGTGGCGACGGGCGCGCCGCTGCCGGCGCTGGTGTTGCAAGGCACGACGGCCTCGTCGGGGACCAACTTCACCGATTCCGACGATGGCACGGGATTGTTGACCTACACGGCGACCACGAACGACTTGGGCCCGCGGACCTTCACGCTCACGGCCAGCAACGTCATGGGCGTGGTGACCCAGACCGTCAACGTGACGGTGACCAACGCCACGCCGGTAATCGATTCGCTGGTGCCCCAATCCATCATCGCGGGCAGCACCTTGAGCCTGACCGTAACGGTGACGGATGCCGACAGCCCTCTCGTGACCTTCGATGTTCCCAACACCACGGTGGATGGGGCCACCTGGGATTTCAACACCTATAGCGGGGCCTTCACCTTCACGCCCACCACGAACCAGGTCGGGACGAATACCTTCACCTTCACCGCCATCGACGAAACCTATCTCGAAAGCGCCCCGTCCAACCTGGTCGTTTATGTGAGCGCGGCGGGCAGTCCCGTGGCGGTGTCCTTCGGCCAGGTCCGGATCGTGGGCGAAGAGGGCGGGGGCACGGTGCTGATCCCCGTGAACCTGGCCTCGGCCACGACTGCGCAGGTGCAGTTCCGGTTCAGCGGGCCGACGAACGGCACCGCGCAACGGCTCGCGGATTTCAACTGTTCGACGACGCTGACGATCTCGGCCGCCTCCTCGGGCAACCTCGAGATTTTCATCGAAGACGATGCCCTGGCGGAGGGGCCCGAATCCATCAAGGTGCAGTTGGCGCCGGTTTTGCCCGCCTATGCGGGCGCCACGACCCAGGCCGTGCTCTACATCCGCGACAACGATGCGTTTACCGTGATGGCCGCAAATACCAGCGATGGCGCAACGCAGAAATACACGGATAGCGGCGAACGCATTTTCCAGGCGCTCTGTCCGGACGTGGTCTTGATCCAGGAATTCGTCATGACGAATGGCATCACCTACAGCAATTGGGTGGCCGAACATTTCGGAAGCAACTTCGAATACTACGTTGAAAGCGAGGCGGCCGATGTCATTCCCAACGGCCTGATCAGCCGGTTCCCCATTCTCGATGCGGGCGAGTGGGCGAACACCGCTTCCAGCGGTGGCGTGAACCGCGACTTCGCCTGGGCGACCATTGATCTGCCGGGGACCCAGGATCTGCATGCCGTGAGTGTTCATCTCTATTCCGACAACGCGCCCGACCGGAACCTCGAAGCCATTGCCTTAACAAACCTCATTTCGGCAGCAGGTTGGCGGACCAACGGCTACGTGACGGTCGGCGGCGATTTCAACACCGTCAATCGAAGCGAGGCCGCGATCACCACGTTCGCCACCTTTTTGACAGACGCGAAGAAACCGGCCGACCAGAACGGGGTCCAGCAGACCAGCATCAACCGAAACTACCATTACGACTATGTCTTGCCGAGCACGAACCTGAACGCCCGGCATCGGACGTTCAATATCTGGGGCTATTCCTTCACCAACGGGCTGGTGTACGATTCCCGGCCGACCTGGGTTACCTGGGCTGACGGCCTTCCGCCGCCGTCGCTCACCAACGACGTGACGAACCTGCAGCACATGGCGGTGGTGAAGGTGTTCGAGCTGGAACAGCCCCCGGGGTTGGCGGCGCCGCAGGCCTTCGCCGCCACGGCCGCGAGCCGGACCAACATCAACCTGAGCTTCACGACGAATGCCGCGGGGGATGGGGTGGTCATCGTCTGGAACCAAACGGGCAGTTTTACGACGCCGACGGGGGCAGTTCCGGCGGTGGGCGCGGCGTTCGCGGGCGGGACGGTGCTTTACACAGGCGCCACTTCGCCGGTGAGCCACACGGGCCTGACGGGATGCTCGACCTACTACTACCGGTGCTGGTCGGTTTCGGGCACCAACTATTCGGCTGCGGGGCTGTCCGCCAGCGCCACGACGGCGGGGCCGGATGCGCCGGCTTCGATCTGGGCCAGCGCCACGAACGCCACGGATTTCACGGCCGCCTGGAGCGCGGCGGCAGGTGCGTCGGGCTATCGGCTCGACGTGGCGACGGATACCAACTTCTTCGGGGGCAGCTCCGGCGGCTTGACGCTGATCGACGAGGATTTCGTCGCCTACGCCGATTGGACGGGGTGGGGGACGAGCGAGGACATCACTTCCACCCATTATGGCGCCGCCAGCCCTTGCATCACCATGGGCGACGGGGGGGGGCCGGGCACCTATATGATTTCCCCGGCGGTCGATAATCCCACGCAGATGACGTTCTACGTGGATTGCAGCAATCCCGGAACCACGACGAACTATTACAGCTTGGACGGGGGTTCTGCCTGGATTCCGCTCAGCACGGTCGCGGTCGTCGAAGCCGGGGCCACGGTGACCAACGTGTTGACCAATGCGCCGAACCTGTCGGGCTCCACGAACGTGAAGTTCCGTTTTTTCTCCACCTTCAACACGATGTATCTGGATGACGTGAAGGTGACCGGCGGCCTCGCGATCCCCTCGAGTTACGTGGCTGGCTACTCGAACCGGACGGTGTCCGGCACGAACCAGGTCGTTACGAATCTGGAAGCGGACACGACTTATTATTTCCGCGTGCGGGCGGTGGATGGCTCCTGCGAGAGCACGAATTCCACCACGGCCAGCGTGACCACGGCGAACATGACCCCGGGACCCCCGGAATGGACGGCGCTGCTCGACCGGGGCGCGCCGCGGGCGTCGTATTTCCTGGGCGATTATCTGGCGACGAATTTCGAATTCGCGGTCGGAACGGATACGAACGGCTGGACCGCAGACTACGGCCTCGGCACGACCCCAAACGGGTCGGGCTGGACCTGGGCTGCGGCGGATTGGTCGCGGCTGGACGGGGGCACCGGATGGGTGTTCAAGGCCAAGTCGGGCGAACGGCAGTTCACGTCGGCGGGCAGCTGGTACTACGCGGGGCGATTCGCCACGAATGGCTTCACCTATTATGCGGCAGGCGACTGGACGACGAACAACTCCGCGCTGTCGGCGGCGAGCTACTTCACGGTCAACGCGCTGAACAATCCCGACGGCATCGGCGTGGTCAGCACCAGCAGCCCGACGAGCGCCATCGACCTGCTGTGGGACAAGGATGCCCAAGGCCACGATGTGATGGTGGTGCGCAAGCTGGCCGCCGCGTCGTGGACGGAGCCAACGCCGGGGGCGACGTATTCCGCAGGGAACAGCTTGGGCGCGGGCACCGTCGTCTATGTCGGCTCCGCCACCAACTTCACCGACTCGGGCTTGGCCGAGGCCACCACCTACGACTACAAGTTCTATTCGGTCAACAACGGCTACTATTCCACCGGCGTCACCGATCAGGAAGCCACCTTGGGCTGCGCGCCCGACGCCCCTGCGGGGCTGCACGCCAGCGCGACGAACGCCACCGGGTTCACCGCCACCTGGGACGCGGCCTACCGCGCGACGAACTATTACCTCGATGTCAGCACCAACGCGGATTTCGGCGGCAGCGGCTCGTTGGCATCCGACCTGTTCATCTCAGAGTATGTCGAGGGTTCCGGCAGCGAGAAGTTCATCGAAATCTTCAACGGCACGGGCGCCAGCGTCGATCTTTCGGACTACGCCTTGCTGCTCTATCCCAACGGCACCAACAGCCCGAACCCCAGCAACACGCTTTCGGGAACCTTGGCCAATGGCAGTGTAGCCGTCTTTCGGAATTCGTCCGCAACCAACCTGATTGGAACGGTGAACACTGCCGTCAACTTCAACGGGGATGACGCGGTGGCGCTATGGAAACTATCGGCGGCATCCTACGTGGACGTGTTTGGCAGCATCGGGTATGATCCCGGAACGGCCTGGACCGTCGGCACCAATACCACCCTGGACAAAACGTTGGTGAGGAAATCGTCGGTGACGGGTGGCTTGACCACCAATCCGGCCACCAACTTCCCGACGCTGGGCACGGAGTGGGATCAGTATGCTTTGAATACGGTTTCCAATTTGGATTCGCACACCTTTTCCGGCGGCACGGCGCCCTCCTACGTGGCGGGCTATTCCAATCTCCTGCTGGGGAATGTGACGAGTTGCGCGGTGACCGGGCTGACCGAGGGGGTGACCTACTACTTCCGCGTGCGGGCGGAAGGCGATTGCGTGAGCGCGAGTACCGCCACAATGGACGTGGTGCCGGCGCCCACCAGCGTGGTGCTGTACCACTTCACGACGGGGGTTGAGAATGGCCAGGTGGTGGTCCGCTGGCGGACGGCTTCGGAGGAGAACACGGTCGGATTCTATGTCGAGCGATGGAACGGCACGGAGTGGGTGCGGGTCGGCGCGTTCATCTATGCGGAGGGGGAGGGTGGCTTCGGGGCGGCGTATGCGCTGGTGGATGTGGAGGCCCTGCCCGGCGTGGAAACCCGCTACCGGCTGGTCGAAATCGAGACGGACGGCGAAATCCAGGTCTATGGACCCTTCGACCGGATCGCGACGGTCCTCCAGTTCCAAAGCCCCGTCACGATGACGACCAATGGCGCCCTGCTCCGCTGGCTGAGCCGCGAAGGCGAATTCTACAAGATCCTGCGTTCGACGAATCTGATCGCGGGGAAGGCGGGCTTCCGGCCCATCGCGACCGGGCTGCCGGCCACGCCCCCCGAGAACGAATATCTCGACCCCGCCGCCGCCGGCCTCGGCATGTATCTCATCCAAGTGGACGAGGAGTACTGATTGGACTATGGCTTGGGCTGCACATGGATGAAAATATGGATCATCGGGAAAGTCCAGGTCCCCAGACTCCGGGGGCGCATCTGCGATTCG